>JANNJH010000001.1:0-4594 GCA_031405775.1 Sphingomonadales bacterium
GTCGCTTTGTCCGGCCGTCGCCATCCCGACCTACACCGGCGACACGACGCTGTTCGCCGCCGGGGCCGCTCCCGATGCCGCCAATATCGATGTCGTCGCGACGATCACCAACGTCCGCGAATCCTGTGCCGACACCGGCCCGAGTTTGGTCACCACCGTCACCTATGACGTCGTCGCCCGGCGCAATGCCACGGCCGGGGCGCGCACCCTGACGCTGCCGGTCTTCGCGAGCGTTGTCCAGGGCGGCAATCTGCTGGTTTCCAAGCAGATCGGCGCCGTCAACGTCGATTTCGCCGATGGCCAGGCCCGTGCCGTCGGCAAAGGCGGCGCGCGCGGCAATGTCGCACGGTCCGCCACCATGCTGCCGCCCGAAATCCAGGCCAAGGTTAACCGCAAGCGCAAGGCCGGCGATATCGACGCCGCGTCCGATCCGCTCGCCGAACCCGAAGTCCGCGCCGCGCTGCGCGCCGCCAGCTTCGAACTGCTGATCGGTTTCCAGCTGTCCGAAGCCAGCCTGGCCTATAACGTCACCAAATAGCGTCTCGCCGGCGCGATTTCCGCCGGCGTGTCGGATCGGTGCTGTTCCGGCGATTGACTCGCAGTGCCGTTTCCCGCACTCCGGCGATGTCGTCGGGCTTCGGTCCGGCGTCAGCGCGGGAGAGTGCGGGTTGGCCCCAGAAAGCCGTCCCGCCGCCGAAGGAGCAAGCCGTCCCCGGAATCTCTCAGGCAAAAGGACCGCGCTGGCGTATTCGCGACATTCTGGAAAGCGGGCAGGGCCTTTGGGCAGCTGCCCCACCGAAGGGGTAAGCGGTCCTCAAAACGGATCGTGAAAGCTCTCAGGTCCGGTGACAGGTGGGGGCAGGCGAGGGGGACTCCTCCTCCGCGCCCCATGCTGTCGCCGGAGGCCCGTCTTGGCCGATTCAAACGAAACCGCACTCGCACTCCCGCTAGATGCCCTGCATCGCCGCCTCGGCGCGCGCATGGTGAGCTTTGCCGGCTATGCCATGCCGATCCAGTTCGAAGGCATCATCGCCGAGCATTTATGGACGCGCGCCCATGCCGGGCTGTTCGATGTCAGCCATATGGGGCAGGTTCTTCTGCCATTGTCGCAGGATCGCGCGCTTGAATCGTTGCTCCCCGGCGACATCACCGGCCTCGGGCTCGGAACCTTGCGCTATTCGCTGCTGCTCGATGAAGACGGCGGCATCCTCGACGATTTGATGGTCACCCGCCGCGAGACTGACCTTTACCTCGTCGTCAACGGCGCCGTGAAAGCCGCTGATATCGCACATTTTCGTGCCCATGGCCTCGATGTGACCAATCGCGACGATTGGGCGCTGCTGGCGCTGCAAGGCCCCGCGGCCGTCACCGCGCTCGAACGCCTCGTCCCCGGCGTCGCGGGCTTGCGCTTCATGCGCGCCGCCGCCTTCGCCTGGAACGGCCAGCATCTCTGGATCAGCCGTTCGGGCTATACCGGCGAGGACGGCTTCGAAATCTGCGTCCCCGCCGCCGCCGTCGAAGCGCTGGCGGAAAGCCTGCTCGCCCAGCCCGAGGTCAAGCCGATCGGCCTTGGCGCCCGCGATTCGCTGCGGCTGGAGGCCGGCCTGCCGCTCTATGGCCATGACCTCGATGCGGGGACCAACCCCGTCGAAGCCGGGCTGAGCTTCGCCATTTCCAAGCGCCGCAAACTCGAACGCGGCTTCCCCGGCGCTGATATCATCATGGCGCAATTGCTGAACGGTGCCCCCCGGCGCCGTATCGGCCTCGCGGTCGAAGGCAAATTGCCCGCCCGCGAAGGTGCGACGGTGTTCGCCAACGGCGTTGCTGTCGGCACTGTCACCTCGGGCGGCTTCTCGCCATCGCTCGGTGCGCCGATCGCCATGGCCTATGTCGATAGCGCCCATGCCGCCGATGGCACGCCGCTCGAAATCGAGGTCAGGGGCAAATTCCTCATGGCAAGAGTCACGCCCATGCCATTCAAACAAAAGAATTATGTCCGCGCTGCCAATACGCAATCAGATGGAGCCACCGCATGACGCTGTATTTCACCAAGGAACATGAATGGCTCAAGGTCGAGGGTAATACCGCGATCGTCGGAATCACCGATTATGCCCAGAACGCGCTCGGCGATGTCGTCTTCGCCGAAGTTCCCGCCGCCGGCACCACGCTCACCAAGGGCAAGGAAGCCGCCGTCGTCGAATCGGTCAAGGCCGCGTCCGACGTCTATTCGCCGGTCTCCGGCACCGTCACGCAGGCCAATGCCGCCCTCGAAGCCGATCCGGCGCTCGTCAACACCGCCCCCGAAAGTGACGGCTGGTTCTTCAAGCTGACGCTGTCCGATCCGTCGGAACTGGGTGGCCTGATGGACGAAGCCGCCTACAAGGCCTGGGTGGCGACGCTCTGAGAGTGCACCACCACCCGCGCCCCCAATGGGTTGGGGACAAGATTCCAAGGAGCAAGTGATGCGCTACCTCCCCCTCACGCAAACCGATCGCGAGGCAATGCTGGCTGTCATCGGCGCCGCCGATATCGATGCGCTGTTCGCCGATGTCCCCGAATCGGCGCGACTGGCGGCGCCGATCGCCGGCCTGCCGAACCACAGCTCCGAAATGCAGGTCGAACGCGACCTTGCCGCCATGGCCGGCCGCAATTTGACCGCGGACGCCGTGCCGTTCTTCGTCGGCGGCGGCGCCTACAAGCACCATGTTCCCGCCAGCGTCGATCACCTCATCCAGCGCGGCGAATTCCTCACCGCCTATACGCCGTACCAGCCCGAGATCGCGCAGGGCACGCTGCAAGTGCTGTTCGAATTCCAGACCCAGGTCGCGCGGCTGTTCGGCATGGAGGTCGCCAACGCCAGCATGTACGACGGATCGACAGCGATGACCGAGGCGGTGTTCATGGCGCGCCGGGTGACAAAGCGCGCCAAGGTGCTGGTCTCGGCCGGTGTCCATCCGCATTATGTCAGCGTTCTCAATACACTTACGCGCTTTACTGATGACGAAGTGGTAACCGCTACGCCTGACCTTACGTCCGGCAAGCCCGGCGACGATCAGGACACGCTGATCGCCGGCATCGACACAAGGACGTCGAGCGTCGTCGTCCAGAACCCCAATATCTTCGGCCATGTCGCCGACCTGTCGCCGCTCGCCGATGCCTGTCACGCGGCCGGCGCGCTGCTCATCGTCGTCGTCACCGAAGTCGTGTCATTGGGCGCGATGAAATCGCCGGGCGAAATGGGCGCCGATATCGTCGTCGGCGAGGGCCAGTCGATCGGCAACGGCCTGAATTTCGGCGGCCCCTATCTCGGGTTGTTCGCCTGCCGCGATAAACACGTCCGCCAGATGCCGGGGCGGTTGTGCGGGGAAACCGTCGATGCCGATGGCAAGCGCGGCTTCGTGCTGACGCTTTCCACCCGCGAACAGCATATCCGCCGCGAAAAGGCCACGAGCAATATATGCACGAATTCAGGGCTTTGTGCGCTGGCTTTCAGCATTCACTTGACGTTGCTTGGTGAAAAGGGCTTGCGCCACCTGGCCAGCCTTAACCATGCCCGCGCCGTGCAACTCGCCGAACGGCTCGGTCGCATCCCGGGGGTCGAACTGGTCACCACCAGCTTCTTCAACGAATTCACCTTGCGGCTTCCGGTCGAAGCGCGGCCGGTGATCCGCAAGCTCGCCGAACGCCAGATCCTCGGCGGCATCTCGCTCGGCCGGCTTTATCCAGGCGTCGCCGCGCTCGATCGCGGCATGATCGTCGCGGTCACCGAAACCGCCACCGACGCGGATTTCGACGCTTTCGAAGACGCTCTTGACGAGGTGCTGGCATGACGATGAACGCCATAGGCCGTGTTACCCGGATTGCTGCCACCGGCTCGGGCGTCGAAACCTTCACCGGCAACCGCGGGCTGATGCTCGAGGAACCCTTGCTGTTCGAACGCGGCGCCCTCGATCGCTGCGGCGTCGATCTCGAAGCTGTTCCCGTCGTCCAGGATCGCCTCGCCGGACTCGGTCGCAGCGCGCCGATTGGCCTTCCCGGCTTGTCGGAACCCGAAACCGTGCGACACTACACTCGTCTCAGCCGCCAGAATTACGGCATCGATCTCGGCATCTTCCCGCTCGGCTCGTGCACGATGAAGCACAACCCCCGGCTGAATGAAAAAATGGCGCGGCTGCCGGGTTTTGCCGATATCCATCCGCTGCAACCGCAATCGACGGTGCAGGGCGCGCTGGCGCTCATCGACCGGCTGGCAAATTGGCTCAAGCTGCTCACCGGTATGCCGGCGGTGGCGATGAGCCCCAAGGCCGGCGCCCATGGCGAATTGTGCGGCATGCTGGCGATCCGCGCCGCCCTGGAAGCCCGCGGCGATGCGAGGAAGGTCGTGCTGGTGCCCGAATCGGCGCACGGCACCAACCCGGCGACAGCGGCGTTCTGCGGCTATGCCGTTGAGAATATTCCCGCCAACGCTCGCGGCCGGGTCGATTTCGACGCCTTGAAGGCGCGGCTCGGGCCGGACGTGGCGGCGGTGATGATCACCAACCCCAACCCCTGCGGGCTGTTCGAACCCGATCTTGTAGAGATCTGCGCCGCGGTC
>JANNJH010000002.1:0-1369 GCA_031405775.1 Sphingomonadales bacterium
ACTTCGTCCATGCGGCTGCCGGTATCGATCAGCGCCGTCGAGATGATGGTCAGCGAGCCACCTTCCTCGATGTTGCGCGCCGCGCCGAAGAAACGTTTCGGACGTTGCAGGGCGTTGTCGTCAACACCGCCGGTCAGCACCTTGCCCGACGACGGCACGACGGTGTTGTAGGCGCGGCCAAGCCGGGTGATGTTGTCGAGCAGGATGACGACGTCGCGCTTGTGCTCAACCAGGCGCTTGGCCTTTTCGATGACCATTTCGGCGATCTGGACGTGGCGCGTCGCCGGTTCGTCGAAGGTGCTGGAGATCACCTCGCCCTTCACCGTGCGCTGCATGTCGGTGACTTCCTCGGGGCGTTCGTCGATGAGCAGGACGATGAGGTAGATTTCGGGGTGGTTGGCCGAGATCGCCCGCGCGATGTTCTGCATCATCATGGTCTTGCCGACGCGCGGCGGCGCGACGATCAGGCAGCGCTGGCCCTTGCCGAGCGGCGCGACGATATCGATGACGCGGCAGGTCTTGTCCTTGATCGTCGGGTCGTTGTTGTCGAGGTTGAGTTTTTCGTCGGGATAGAGCGGCGTCAGATTGTCGAAATTGACGCGGTGACGGACGACATCGGGGTCATCGAAATTGATGGCGACGACGCGGACCAGGCCGAAATAGCGTTCGCCGTCCTTGGGGCTGCGGATTTCGCCTTCGACGGTGTCGCCGGTGCGCAGCCCGAATTTGCGGACGATCTGCGGCGTGACGTAAACATCGTCGGGGCCGGCGAGATAATTGCTGTCGGCGGAGCGCAGGAAGCCGAAACCGTCGGGCATGACTTCGATGGTGCCGGTGCCGGTGATCTCGTTGCCGGCGTCGGCGGTGGCCTTCAAAATGGCGAAGATGATGTCCTGCTTGCGCAACGTCGAGGCGTTCTCGATGCCGAGTTGCTCGGCCATGATAACCAGGTCGGCGGGGGTTCGGCGCTTGAGTTCGTGAAGATGCATTTTGGTCTTTTCAATATCAGTCCGGGCGCTGTCGGGGTGTAGAACCGGCGATGGCGGGACGTCTGGAGGCCGCGCGCCAGGACGGGCGCGGTGAATTGCAGTTACTGCCCCGGGGCGGCGTGGTCAAGCGCCATCGGGCCAGCCTGCGATCCGGAAGGTTACGAAGGTTAGTCGCTCGCGCTGTTGCAGCGGTTTCGTCATCTTTCAACTTCACGCGCGACAATTGTCGGCGTGGGCAAGGGTTTCCGGCAGGGTCAAAGAGCGCAGCGCGACAATTCTAACCTATTTGGAGCAATTTGTCCAGAGTGTCACGGCGAGGCGAGAGGCCATGGCTCCAAACACCGATTTCAGGCGGCGAGGCCGAGGCGTTCGACTTCGGC
>JANNJH010000003.1:0-3718 GCA_031405775.1 Sphingomonadales bacterium
CCGCGGCTGGCGTTCCGGCGCCATTGTCGAACGCCGCCGGCTGAGCCAATGGTTCCTCAAGATCACCGATTTCGCCGAGGATTTGCTCGGCGGACTCGACACGCTTGAAAACTGGCCCGAAAAAGTCCGGCTGATGCAGGAAAACTGGATCGGCAAGTCGCAGGGCATGCGCTTCACCTTCGAGGTTGCTGACAGCGACTCGAAATTCGACGTCTTCACCACCCGTCCCGACACGCTGTTCGGCGCCAGTTTCGCAGCACTCGCGCCCGATCACCCGATCAGTCTCGCGCTGGCGCAAACCAACCCCGGTCTCGCGGCCTTCATCGCCGAATGCCGCGCCGGCGGCACCGCGACCGCCGACATCGAGGGCCAGGAGAAAAAGGGCCATGACACCGGGCTGAGCGTCATCCACCCGCTCGATCCCGCCATCCGCCTGCCCGTCTTCGTCGCCAATTTCGTGCTCATGGACTATGGCACCGGCGCCATCTTCGGCTGCCCGGCGCACGACCAGCGCGACCTTGATTTTGCACGAAAATATCAGCTGCCGGTGCCGCGGGTCGTTGCCCCCGAAGGCGAGGTCGAAACCCCGATCGACGCCGAGGCCTATACCGGCCCCGGCAAGTTGATCAATTCAGGTTTCCTCGATGGCCTCGACATCGAAACCGCCAAACAGGCCGTCATCGCGCGTGCCGAAACCGAGGGCTGGGGCGAGGGCACGACGGTCTGGCGGTTGCGTGACTGGGGCGTCTCGCGCCAGCGTTACTGGGGCACGCCGATCCCGATCATCCATTGCGATGCTTGTGGCGCGGTCCCGGTGCCGCGCGACCAGCTGCCCGTCATCCTGCCCGAGGACGTCAGCTTCGATATCCCCGGCAACCCGCTCGATCGCCATCCGACCTGGAAGCATGTCGACTGCCCGACGTGCGCCAAGCCGGCCCGGCGCGAGACCGATACGCTCGATACGTTCGTCGATTCGTCCTGGTATTTCATCCGCTTCGCCAGCGCCCCCAAGGATCAGCCGTTCGACCGCGCCATCGCCGAGCAATGGCTGCCGGTCGGCCAATATATCGGCGGCGTCGAGCATGCGATCCTGCATCTGCTCTACGCGCGCTTCTGGACGCGGGCGCTCAACCATATTGGCCGGCTGGGCATCACCGAGCCGTTCGCCGGGCTGTTCACGCAAGGCATGGTGACCCACGAGACTTACTCGCGCGAAGTCAAGATTCCTGGGGGCGAGGGCGTCGGCGCGCTGTATTTCAGCCCCGACGACGTGACGCGCACCGGCCATGGTGCAACGCTCAAGGCCGATGGCGCCCCGGTCGAGGTCGGGCGCGTCATCAAGATGTCGAAGTCGAAGAAGAACACCGTCGATCCCGACACGATCATCGAGACTTACGGCGCCGATGCCGTGCGCTGGTTCATGCTGTCCGATTCGCCGCCGGAGCGGGATCTCGCCTGGTCCGAAGCCGGCATCGACGGTGCCTGGCGCTTCGTCCAGCGCGTCTGGCGTCTGGCCTCCGAGCCCGTCGAAGGGGAAGGCGAGCCCGACGTGAAGTTGGCTCGCGCCCTTCACCGCAGCATCGCCGCGATCACCGGCGATATCGACCGCTTGCAGTTCAACAAGGCGGTGGCGCGGCTGTACGAACTCGTCAGCACGATCGAACGCGCGCCCGCCGGGCCGACCCGCGCCGAGGCCATCCCGGTGCTGTTGCGTCTCGCCGCGCCGATGGTCCCGCATCTCGCCGAGCACGGCTGGGCGCATCTCGGCCAGCCCGGCCTGATCGCCGATGCGCCCTGGCCGATCGCCGATCCGGCGCTGTTGATCGACGATACCGTCATCATCGCCATCCAGGTCAACGGCAAGCTCAAGGACAGTTTCGAGGCCGCCAAGGGCGCCGACAAGGCCCTGATCGAAGCCGAGGTTCTCGTCCGCGAAAAGGTCATCCGCGCGCTGGAAGGCCGACCGCTGCGCAAGGTCATCGTCGTTCCCGACAGGCTGGTCAACCTTGTCGCCTGACGCTCATACTTTTCCCGCCCCCCCTGAGGGAGCGGGCGACTCGGCGCAGCCGAGCCGGGGGAGGGACGTCTTCCGCAAGGTCTTCGTCGCCCTCGCCCTCGCCACCCTCTCCGCCTGCAACCTCGCACCGGTATATTCCGGCGGCAGCGCCAGCCCGGCCGCCACCATGCTGACGCAGATCGAGATCGCTCCGATTCCCGATCGCCCCGGCTTCCTCGTCCGCCAGGCGCTGCTCGATCGCTTCGGCACCCCCGCTGGAACGCCGCGCTATCGCCTCGAAGTCGCGCTTGATGACCAGATCGTCGCTTTCGGCGTTCGCGGCGACAATTCCGCGGCGCGTGAACGCCGTACCCTGCGCGCGCGCTATCGCCTCGTCGATGCCGCCAGCAACGCCGTGCTGCTCGACGCCACCGCCGGCTCGGACATCGGTATCGACCGCGTCAGCTCCAACTATGCCGTCGTCGCCGCCGAAACCACGGCGCTCGAACGGCTGTCGACCGACGTCGCGGGCCAGATCAGCGCGCGGTTGGCGCTGTTCGCCCGCTCCGTCCCCGCGGCACCCTAGGCGCAATCGGCTGTGAAGGTCGATGCCGCCCGCATCCAGGCGCTCTACCGGCGCTGGCCCGACGACATCCGCCTTGTCCTGCTCCACGGCCAGGACGCCGCCGCCTCGCGCGACCATGCCGACCAGATCGCTCGCCAGTTTGCCGATCCGGCCAACCCGATGGCGGTCGAAACATTGTCGGGTGCCGCTGTTTCGGGTGATCCCCAGGCGCTGGTCGCCGCCGCCGGCGCCCTGTCGATGTTCGGCGACCGCACACTGGTCCGCGTTGACGGGTTGGAGGAGGACGGGCTTGGCGGCGTCACCGCGCTGATCGCCAGTCCGCCGGGAAATCCTGTCATCGCCATCGCCGGTGTTCTCAAGAAAGGCTCGAAACTTCAGGCATTTGCCGAGAAATCTCCGGCCATTGCGGCGCTGATCAGCTATGAACCCGGCGTGCGGGATGCGCTGCGCCTCGTCACCGAAATCAGCACAGCCTATGGCCTGCGTCCCAGCCGCGACGCCGCTACCGCGCTGTTCGAATCGGCCGGCGGTGACCGCACCATCATCCGCCGCGAGGTCGAAAAGCTCAGCCTCTACCTCGACAGCGCCGAAGACCGGCCCAAACCGCTCGAACGCACCGATGTCGCTGCCGTGGGTGTCGGCGTCGGCGATTCGGACCAGTTCGCGCTCGGCGGGGCCGTCGCCGGTGGCCGTCCGGCGCAGGCCGCCGACCTGTTGGCGCGACTGCCCGGGGCATCGGGTATCATGGCGTTGCGCGCCGTCGAGCGTCGCCTTACGCTGCTGCTGACGCTGCGCGGTGTCGTCGAGGGCGGCGCCAGCCCGCAGACCGCGGTCGATAGTGCGCGGCCGCCGATCTTCTGGAAGGAAAAGGACGCCGTCGCGCTCGAACTGACGCTGTGGACGACGCCGGCGCTGGTCCGTGGCCTCGCCGATATCCTCGGCGCCGAGCGCGCCATCAAATCGAGCGGCAGCCTTGGCGAAACGCTCGCCGACGCCGCGATCCTGACCTTGGCACGAAGGGCGGCAATGCGGCGGAGCAGGGGATAAAAGGCGTCTGGGGCCACGGCCACAGCCACTGGAGGCGTCTATCCTTGGCCTAACTTCGCACAAAGCCAATCGAGCTGATCGAGGCTGGC
>JANNJH010000004.1:0-5214 GCA_031405775.1 Sphingomonadales bacterium
GCTCGATCGCGATTTGACGGTCACCGGCGGCATGGCCTTTGCCGGTGGCCCGTATAATAATTATGTCTTTCAGGCGACGGCGCGCGCCGCCGAACTGCTGCGCGCCGGCAAGGGCCGCAATGCGTTGGTGTCGTCGGTATCCGGCGTGCTGACCAAGCAGGGCTTTGGCCTGTGGTCGCTCGAACCGGGGCCGCAGGGGTTTGTCGCCGCCGATGTCAGCGCCGCGGTCGCCGCCGAAGGCCATTCGCTGGAGGTTGTCGAGGATTACAGCGGCGACGCCGTGGTGGCGGGTTTCACCGTCCTCCATGGCCGCGGCCAGGCACCGCGCGGGGCGGCACTTGTCGATACGCCGGACGGTCGCCGCGCCATGACAATCACCCAGGATCCGTCGCTGATCGCCCGGATGGAACGCCAGGAATTCGTTGGCCGCCACGTCCGCTGCGCCGCCAATGAGATGATCGCATGACCGCTGTTCACACCCCCAGCCGCATCGATATGGCGCGCGATGTCTGCGCGCTGCCGCTGGCGCGCCGGCTGGCCGCGATGCTCGATCGCGAACCCGACACGCTGCACGACGGGCATCCACTGCCGCGCGGCTGGCACGTCATGCTGTTCAACGCGCCGACGGTCCAGTCGAGGCTGCGCGGCGATGGCGCGGCGCATCTTGGCGTCATTTTGCCCGATATCGGGTTGCCGCGGCTGATGCTCGGTGGCCGCCAGACCGCCTATCACGGCATGATCCCGATCGGTGCCAGGGTGCACCGCGAATCGCGCCAGGGCGAGGTGCAGCTCAAGCAGGGCCGGTCCGGTCGCTTTGCCGTGATAAAGGTCGAGCACCGCATCTTTGTCGAGGATGGACCCGATCCCGTCGTTGTCGAAACCAACGACTATGTCCTGCGCGAAGCCAGCGGCACACCGGCCACCAGCCCGGCGACGCCCGCGCCAGACCCCGCCGTCGCGCCGATCGTCGCTCTGTGCGCGCCCCGCGCCGATAAGCTGCGCACCCTGATTCCCGATGAACGCCTGCTGTTTCGCTATTCGGCGATCACCGACAATCCGCATCGCATCCATTATGATCTCGCCTATGCCACCGGCATCGAAGGCTATCCGGCGCTGGTCGTCAACGGCAGCATTCCGGCGATGTTCCTGCTCGAAATGTTCCGCGCCACCGCCGGCCGCGAACCCACGAGCGTCAACACCCGCAACATCGCGCCGATGTTCGCCGGCCGGCCGCTGACACTGTGTATCCTTAAAGAATCGGGCAGTTGGCGGCTATGGGCACAGGACGCCACGGGCGCGATCACCTTTGACGCGCGCGCCACCTGATGGCGAAGATTATGGCATTTTCCGCCCTTTGCGCTGGCCGCAGGATCGAGACCGATAGCCATGAATAAGCAATCGCCCGTCGGCGTCCGCGTCGTCGAATTCGCCGGGTCAGGCATCGCCGCCGCCTATGCCGGCTGGCTGCTCGGGCACCTCGGCGCAACAATTGTCCGGCTTGATTCGCCGACACTTTCCGGCGAAAATCCGGTGCAACTGACGCTCGAAATGCTGGCGCGCGGCAAGACCGCCGCCCCGGCGCCGGCGACAATGCAGGCGCTCGACGCCCTGCTCGGCGATTGCGACATCCTGCTGTGCGACGACCCGAATGCCCTTGCAGCCATCGCCGGGTCGCTGGCGTCGCTGCAAGCCCGGCTGCCGCGCCTTGTCATCGGCATCGCCACGGTTTTCGGCCTCGATGGCCCCTATGCCGGCCACCCCGGCACCGGCCTCGACGCCCAGGCGCTCAGCGGTGTCGCCTGGGCGCTCGGCGAACCCGGGCGCGCGCCGCTTTCGCTGCCGCCCGGCATCGTCGAACACCAAAGCGGCGCCATGCTGGCCGCGGGTTGCCTGATGGCGCTGTCGGTGCGCGACGACGTTGGGACGGGCCGCACGGTCGATATCGCGCTGGCGGACGTGCTCGCCAGCCAGGTCGCCGGCAACTGCCGCTTCTATATCCACCATGGCATGCAATGGCATCGCAGCGGCCGCCGCGCCTCGGCGTCGGGTGGCGCCTACCCTTATGTCATCCTGCCCTGCAAGGATGGCGAAGTCTGTATCTGCGGCCGCACCCGCGAAGAATGGCAGCGGCTGGTGCAGGTGATGGGCAACCCCGAATGGACGGCGCAACCGCGCTATCAGGATCTGCGCGCGATGGGTCGGCAATATCCCGAGGAAGTCGATGCGCTGATGCTGCCCTGGCTGGCGCAGCACAGCATGGCGGAACTGGAGGCCGTAGCGCTCGCCAACAACCTTATCGTCTCGCCGATCCGCGGCTTTGCCGAGGTGTTGGCGACACCACAATTCACCAGCGGCGGCTTTCTGGTCGATGCCGATGTGGCTGGCCACACCGTCAAGGCGCCGTCGCTGCCGTTTCAGGTCGTCGAAGCGCGTGCGGCCACGGCGCCCGACCTTGCGGCAACGCTTCTCGCCGGCGCTGCGCCGCTCGCGGCGCCCAACGCCGATCCGTCGCGGCCGCTGGCCGGGCTGCGGGTGCTCGATTTTGGCTGGGTATGGTCGGCGCCCTGGGTCGGCACCATGCTCGGCGAACTCGGCGCCGAAGTCATCAAGGTCGAACACGCGCTGCGGCCCGACAATTCACGCCTGTCGGGCAAGATCTTCCGCAACGGCACGCAGGTGGACGGGTCATCGAAGGAGATGTCGCCGATGTTCCACCAGATCAACCATGGCAAGCTTGGCATCACGCTCAATGCCAAGGAACCGCGCGCCGTCGAATTGCTCAACGCGCTTGTCGCCAAAAGCCATCTGGTTATCGAGAATATGTCCCCCGGATCGATGGAGCGGACCCATCTCGGCTATGACGCGCTAAAGGCCGCCAACCCGGGCATTGTCATGCTGGCGATGTCGGCGGCGGGGCAATTCGGTTCGCTGTCGAAGATGCGCGCCTATGCACCGACAATGTCGAGCTTTGTCGGCCTGGAGGCGCTGGTCGGCTACCCCGGCGAAGCGCCGATCGGAGCGCTCAACTTCGGGCTCGGCGACCCCAATGCCTCGGCGCATGCGCTGGTCGCGGTGCTGGCGGCGCTGCGCCGTGCCAAGGCCACCGGCAAGGGCTGTTACATCGACCTCTCGCAAGTCGAGGCGCTGCTGGATACGCTCAGCCCCTATCTGCTCGACACCCAGGTCCATCGCCGCCAGAGCCCGACGATGGGCAATCGGCATCCCGGCATGGCCCCGCACGGTATTTATCCCGCCCAGGGAACCGACGCCTGGTTGACCATCGCCGTCGCCGACGACGGGCGATGGCAGGCGCTCGCGGCCGCGATCGGCGAAGCCTGGGCGCAGGATCCGCGATACACCACGGCGGCGGGCCGCTTGGCCGATGTCGCGGCGCTCGATGCAGCGCTCGGGCGCTGGACGGCAACGCAACCGCGTGACGCCCTCAGCGCCCGTCTGCGAACGGCCGGCATCGCGGCATCGCCAGTGCTGTCGGTCGAACAGGCCTGGGCAGACCCGCAATTCGCTGCGCGCGGCATCAGCTGCTCGGTCGAGATCCCGGTCTATGGCCCGGAAACGCTTTTCCGCGCACCGTGGAATTTCTCCGATTTCGCGCCCCGGATCGAGCGCTGCGGACCGCTGCTCGGCGAACATAATGACCGGATTTTTGGTGATCTGCTTGGCCTTTCACCAACCGAGATCGACGATTTGAAGCAACGTGGAGTGATCGCATGACGCCGCCCGTCGAAACGCCGCCGTCGTCGCCCAGCCAGACCCCGGCGCTATGGGACGGCGCCCTGGAGGAAGCCCGCAGCCTGATCGGCGTCGACTTGCGCCGCACCGGCCAGACATGGAACACCGAGGCTGCACCCGATTCGGTCAGGCATTTCTGCTGGGGCCTGGGCGACGAGAATCCGCTGTTCTGCGACCCCGCTTATGGTGCCGCCAGCAAATGGGGATCGGCGCTCGCGCCAGGCTGTTTCCTCTACACCATCGACACGACGGTCGTGGCGCCCAAGCTGCGCGGCATCCAATGGCTGTACGGCGGCACCGATTGGGAATGGTACAAGCCGATCCGCCACCGCGACAGCTTCAGCGTCCGCGCCCGCCTGCTCGATGCGGTCGAAAAACAGGGCGGCAAGGCGAAAAGCTTCATCATCCAGACTGGCGAGGTTCTTTATACCAACCAGAACAATGAACTCGTCTGCAAGGCGTTGGGCAGTACCGCGCGCACGCCGCGCGCCAAGGCCGAAGGCGGGCTGAGCTACGCCCCGCGCGAGACGCACCGCTATTCGCCGGAAGAACTCGAACATATCGCCCAGTCGATCGAGACCGAGGAACTGCGCGGTGCGACGCCGCGTCACTGGGAGGAGGTCGAGGTTGGCACCATGGTGCAGCCGATGCTCAAGGGGCCGCTCAACATCACCGACATGATCTGCTGGTATTCGGGCGGCGGCCACAGCTATCAGGCGCACCGCCGCGCCAACATGCACCGCAAGCGCCATCCAGCGGACGCCTATGTAAACCCCGAAACCGGCGCGCAGGACAGCGCGGCGCGCGGCCACACCGAATCGAAGATGGCGCGCGAGGTCGGCATGCCCGGCGGCTATGACGTCGGCCCGCAGCGCATTTCCTGGCTGGGCCAGTTGATGACAAACTGGATGGGCGATGCGGGTTTCTTGCGGCGCCTGAACGTCTCGGTGCGGCGGCCCAACATCTTTGGGGATGTCTCGTGGTGCCGGGCGCGGATCACCGACAAGCGTATCGAGGACGGCATCCACCTCGTCGAACTCGAAATCTTTGTCGAGAATCAGCTCGGCGACATCACCGCCAAGGGCAGCGCGGTGGTGGAACTGCCATCGCGGGCAATTCTGGCATCGACGTGAAAGCGCGCGTGACGATCGCGCACGCGTGAAAGCGCGCGTGACGATCGCGCGCAGCGCCGGCGACGCTTTGTGGCCGTTGGGCAACGCCGGCAAAATTCTATGGCCCTACATTTGACCGCGTCTATTTTTCGCTTTATCTTGTCTCAACATTAAAAAAACGCCACTGGGGAGATTACAATGACTCGGGCTGCAAGATCGATTCTGCTCGCCGGCTGTGCATACGCTGGGCTGGGCCTGCCAACGGCGGCCGCGGCGCAGCAGGCAGCGCCGGCGGTTGCAGCCGCGGTTCCTAATCACCGCCCGGGTCAACGATGAGGAACGTCGGCGAAAG
>JANNJH010000005.1:0-1961 GCA_031405775.1 Sphingomonadales bacterium
ATCCGCGCCATCGCCGAAACCGGGGTCACCTATATCTCGGTCGGCCGCATCACCCAGAGCGCGCCGGCGGCCGATATCGGGCTGGATTTCGCCTGAAGATTTACCCTCTCCCGCTTGCGGGAGAGGCGACTCGCGCCCCAGCGCGGCGGGTGAGGGTGTGCGCTCGCTTGCAGGAAGAAAGAGACACCCTCACCCGGGCCGGCTACGCCGTCTCTCGCCTCTCCCGCAAGCGGGGGAGGCAGGCTTCCTGGCGCGCGGCGCGCGACCCGCAGGGCGTTAGATTTCCCCTGCCAGCATCGCGGGCATCGCGCCCTCGTGCGCGGCGCGCAATTCGGTGATGGCAACGCCGCCGACCCGGTCACCGCCGGTCGTGCCGATGCGGCGCATGCGGACCGGCGACTCGACAATCTTGCGCGGCTGCATCGTGACGATGTAGCGGCCCTGGCCCTCGCCAAAGGCCGACGCTGCGGTCGCCAGCGCGTCGGCGTCGATCATGCCGATACCGCTGGCCAGCGCCATTTCGGCGAGTGCGACGAGCAAGCCGCCGTCCGAAACGTCATGCACCGCGGTGACCGAGCCAAGATCGATCAGCATCGCGACGAAATCCCCAGCGCGGCGCTCGGCGAACAGGTCCACCGGCGGCGGCGGGCCATCCTCGCGGCCATGGCATTCGCGCAGCCAAAGCGATTGCCCGAGATGGTCGCCATCCTCGCCGATCAGCCAGACGTCCTCGCCCTCGGCCTTGAACGCCAGCGTCATCTGCTTGGCATAATCGGCGATGACGCCGACGCCGCCGATCGCTGGCGTCGGCAGGATACCAACCCCATTGGTTTCATTATACAAACTGACATTGCCCGAGACCACCGGGAAATCCAGCGCGCGGCAAGCCTGCGCCATGCCGTCGATGCAGCCCACCAACTGCCCCATGATTTCGGGGCGCGTCGGGGCGCCGAAATTCAGGCAATCGGTGATCGCCAGCGGCAGCGCGCCGACGCAAATCAGGTTGCGCCAGACCTCGGCGACGGCCTGCTTGCCGCCCTCGACCGGATCGGCGAAGCAATAGCGGGGGGTGCAATCGGTGGTGATCGCCAGCGCCTTTTTGGTGCCGTGGACGCGCACCACCGCGGCGTCGCCGCCCGGCCGCTGCACCGTGTCGGCGCCGACCATATGGTCATATTGTTCCCAGATCCAGCGCTTCGAGGCGAGATCGGGGCACGCCAGCAGCCGCAGCAGATCGGCACCGATATCGGCCGATTCGGGCACGTCAACAAGCGGCGCCCGCTTCGGCGTCGGCACCCAGGGCCGGTCATATTTCGGCGCTTCATCGGCGAGCGGCCCCAGCGGGATGTCGGCGACAACGTCACCATGGAAGGTCAGCGTCAGATTGCTGCCGGTGACAACTTCGCCGATCACCGCGAAATCCAGTTCCCATTTGCGGAAAATGGCTTCGGCGAAGGCCTCGCGGCCGGGCTTGAGCACCATCAGCATGCGCTCCTGGCTCTCGCTCAGCATCATTTCATACGGCGTCATGCGCTCCTCGCGCACCGGCACCTTGTCGAGATCGAGCCGCAGCCCGACGCCGCCCTTCGACGCCATCTCCACGGCCGACGACGTCAGCCCCGCGGCGCCCATGTCCTGGATGGCGACGATGGCGTCCGACGCCATCAACTCGAGGCAGGCCTCGATCAACAGCTTTTCGGTGAACGGGTCGCCGACCTGAACCGTCGGGCGCTTTTCATCGCTGTCATCGTCGAATTCGGCGCTCGCCATTGTCGCGCCATGGATGCCGTCGCGCCCGGTTTTCGATCCGACATAGACCACCGGATTGCCGATGCCGGCGGCGGCGGAGTAGAAAATCTTGTCCTGCTTGGCGATGCCGACCGTCATGGCGTTGACGATGATGTTGCCGTTATAGGCCTTGTGGAAATTGGTCTCGCCGCCGACGGTCGGCACGCCGACGC
>JANNJH010000006.1:0-4045 GCA_031405775.1 Sphingomonadales bacterium
CTATATGCCGTTCGAGGCCGGGGATTATTCGGGCAAGCTGCCGCCGATCTCGAGCTTTCAGATATCATTCTACCAAAACCGTCCCGAAAGCCGTGGAACAGTAAGGATCGCCTCGGCCGACCCGCGCCAGCCGCCGCGCATCGCCCCGAATTATTTCTCGACGGAGAAGGACATGCGCACCGCGGTCGATGGCCTGCGCCTGATCGGCCGGATCGGTGCCGCAGCGCCGTTGCGGGCTTTCGGCGCCAAGGAGCTGCAACCCAACCTCGGCCCGAACCCCGGTGAGGAGTCGGAGGCGGCGCTGATCGACTATATCAGGGCGACCGCCAGTACCGGCTATCACCATGTCGGCACCTGCCGGATGGGCGCGGCGGACGATAGCCGAGCCGTTGTCGACCCCCAGCTCCGGGTGCGCGGCATTGGCAAGCTGCGGATTGCCGACGGATCTGTGATACCGTCGATCACCTCGGGCAACACCAATGCCGTCTGCATGATGATCGGCGAAAAGTGCGCCGAGATGATGAAATCGGCGTCGTGACCCTGAAGCGGCAGTGCGCGTAAGATGCGGCCGCTCGAAGGCCTGCTGGTGCTGGATTTCAGTACGCTGCTCCCCGGCCCGCTCGCCAGCCTGATGCTGGCGGAGGCGGGTGCCGAGGTGATCAAGATCGAGCGGCCGGGTCGCGGCGACGAGATGCGCTCGTATGAGCCCAAGGTCGATGCGGACAGCGTCAATTTCCACATTCTCAATCGCGGCAAACGCAGCCTGGCGATCGATTTGAAGGACGCCGGCGCGGCGGCAAGGCTGCGGCCGCTGATCGAGCGCGCCGATATCGTGCTCGAACAGTTCCGGCCCGGCGTGATGACCAGGCTCGGCCTTGGCCCGGACCAGGTCCGCGCCATCAATCCGCGGATTATCTATTGCTCGATCACCGGCTGGGGCCAGCATGGTCCAAAAAGCCGGGTTGCCGCCCATGATCTCAACTATATGGCGGAAACCGGCCTGCTCGGCCTGACGGGAGGTTCGGACGGAACGCCCGTCCTGCCGCCGATCCTTGCGGCGGACATCGCCGGCGGCACGATGCCGGCGATGATCAACATTCTCCTTGCGCTGCGCCGCCGCGACCAGACCGGCGAGGGCAGCGTGCTTGACATTGCGATGAGCGATTCCCTGCTGACCTTCGCATATTGGGGGCTGGGGAACGGCTTTTATGCGGGGCAATGGCCGGGGCAAGGCGACGACCTGGTGACCGGCGGTTCGCCGCGCTACAATATCTATCGCACCGCTGACCGGCGTTTCGTCGCGGCGGCGCCGATCGAGGATCAGTTCTGGCACAATTTCTGCGAGGCGATCGAGCTGGAGGCGCAGTGGCGCGCCCCCGGTGCCGACGCCGCTCTGGCGACCCGCGCCGTCGCCGACCGGCTGGCCAGCCGGACCGCGGCCGAATGGCAGGCGGCTTTTGGCGACCGCGACGTCTGTTGCTCGCTTGTGGTCAGCCTGGAGGAAGCGATGGCGGACCCGCATTTTTGCGCGCGGGGACTGGTCGAAGGCGGGCCAGCGTCCCCGCCGCATTTGCTCCGGCTGCCGGTTCCCATCGCCGCTGCCTTCCGAAGCACCGATCACGCACTCGCCCCGGCGCCAGCCTTGGGCGAATATCGGCTGGACTGAGGCGCGCACGGCCGGGATAAGCTGTTGACGCCGAGTTCCGCAAAACGTATAGCAGATATACGATTATGGAGGCTGTGGTGAGCGTGTTGGATGCCCCTTCAAGGACTGCCCCCGACCTCGCGCCCGATAAGGCCGCGCTGCAGGATTTTTTCGTCGTCTCGTCCGATGGCCATGTGAACGAACCGCTCGACGTTTGGTCGGCGCGCGTCGAGCCGCGTTTTCGCGAACGATTGCCGCACGTAAACGTCGATGAAAAAGGCCGGAAATGGTTCGTTGCCGAGGGTATCCGCCCGTCGATGATCCGCGAGGCGCCGCGCGACGAGGCGGTTTCGGTCGATACCTTTATCGAAAAAATCGGCGACGGCGCCGCGCGGCCCGGACTCGACCGGACCAAGGGGGCGATGTTCCAGAACCAGGGCGGCTTCACCGGCGATCGCTACCGGGACATGGATTATGATGGCGTCGACGCCGAGATCGTCTTCCCCAACAAGGGTTTGACCAACTGGCAATCGCCCGATCCGGAGTTGAACGTGGCGATGTGCGCCGCGTGGAACGACTGGGCGTACGAAACCTTCGCCGGGCACAGCCGCAGTTTTCCGGCCGCCTGCGTTGCGCCGGCGGACATACCGGCAGCGGTCAAGGAGATCGAGCGCTCCGCCGGTCGCGGCTTCAAGTTCGTCATGATGCCGCCGCTGGTCAAGGGCGCCAGTTACAACCAGCGGGTTTTCGATCCGCTTTGGGATGCACTGTCGCAGACCGGGCTGCCGGTGACCTTCCACGCCGGCACCGGCAAGGATCCGCGCACGGCGAGCGGCGATGGCGGAGCGATCATCAACTATGTCGTCCATGCCATGAATACCGTGCTGGAGCCGACCGTCCAGCTGTGCAGTTCGGGGGTCTTCGACCGCTTCCCCAAGCTCAATTTCGCCACCATCGAGGCGGGTGCCGGGTGGCTGCCCTATGCCTTGTGGGCGATGGATCACGGGCAGGAGTGCTTTTCCTTCTGGGTGTCGCCGCAGCTCAAATACAAGCCGTCCGAGTATTTCCGCATGCACGGCCATGCGAGTTTCGAGACCGACCCGGTCGGGATCGAGCTGCTGGAGCGGATCGGCGTCGACAATTTGTTGTGGGGCAACGACTATCCGCACATCGAAGGCTCGTGGCCGAACAGCGAGAAGGCGATCAAGACCTGGTCGAAGGATCTGACCCGCGAACAGACGGCGAAGATCCTCGGGTTGAATGCCGCGCGGTTGTTCAACATCCCGGTCCCCGCAGCTGCCGCTCCGAATCAGGCCTGAACCGGCATGAGCGATGGCGCCGAACGGAGCGACGATCGGGGCGGGCCGCTGGCCGGCATTCGCGTCCTCGAGCTTGGTACAATGGTCGCCGGGCCGGTCGCGGCCACGCTGCTCGGCGATTTCGGTGCGGAAGTCATCAAGATCGAGCCGCCCAAGGTCGGCGATCCGATCCGCCATTCGGGTCCCTTTGTCGGCGAGGAAAGCCTGTACTGGAATGTCGAGGGACGCTCGAAACGATCGGTGACGCTCGACCTGCGCAAACCCGAGGGTCAGGCGGTTCTGCGCAGGCTCGTCGCGCATGCCGACGTACTGGTCGAGAATTTCAGGCCGGGCACGCTGGCGAAATGGGGCTTGGGCTATGATGTCTTGAAGGACATCAATCCGCGCCTGGTCATGCTGAGCATCTCGGGCTTTGGGCAGACCGGGCCTAATGCCGAACGCCCGGCCTATGATCGCGTCTCGCTGGCATATGCCGGGTTTCTCAACATGACGGGCTATCCCGATCGTCCGCCGGTCCGCCCGGGAACCGCGCTCGCCGACTATCAATCGGCGCTGTTCGGGGCCTTTTCGACCATGATCGCACTCTATGCGCGCGATGCGCGCGGCGGTCAGGGTCAGCAGATCGACCTGTCGCTGTTCGAATCCGTCTTCCGCTTCACCGATGTGATGATTACGGCCTACGACAAGCTCGGGCTCGATCGGAAACGCTGCGGCAACCGCCATTTCGCCGCTTCCCCGGGTGACCATTACATCAGCAGCGACGGGCAATTCGTCGCGCTGACGGTGGCGGCGGATAACGTTTTCAAGCGGCTGTGCGAGGCGATAGAGCGGCCCGAACTCGCCGCCGAGCCGCGCTTCCTGAGCCATATCAAGCGTGTCGAGCATTACGATGAGATCAACGGTATCGTCGCCGACTGGATCAAGGCGCGCCCCGCCGCGGAAACCCTTCGCATCATGGAGGCGCACGGCGTCCCCCATAGCCTGATTTACACCCCGCAAGACATATTGGCCGATGCGCATTACGCGGCGCGGGGCGCGATCACGACGCTCGAACATCCGGTGATCGGGACGCTCAAGCTGC
>JANNJH010000007.1:0-1694 GCA_031405775.1 Sphingomonadales bacterium
CGATCGCGAGGAGCGCGGCAGCGCTGCGGATCCAACGGGTGCTCGAGACCATGGCATCAAGTAACCCTCTCGAACGCGTGCGGCAAGACTGGATCACGCGCCGCGACGAGCTCTCACTTGCAGGTCAAAGGCCGCGGTTTCTCCAGGTCGAGCCGGGGAAGCTTCGCGACCCCCCGGGTCTTGGTCACCTTGCCCGCCGCCGCTATGCCGAGAAAATCGCCGGCGTGCTTGGTCTCCCAGGTCCATTGGAACGAGCCGAGCTTGTCGTCGCCGACATAGTCGAACACGTCGAACTTATTGTAGCTCAGCGCCGGGTCGGCAATGATGAAGCCTTCGAAAAACTTGCGCAGCGCCGGCAGATCATTGTCGATCTCCAGTCCGAAGTTGATGTCCTCGAAATGGAACGTCGGCGAATACAGCGTCATCAGTTCGTCGGTACGGTCGGCGAACAGGCCGATCCAGTAGCGTGACCATTCCAAGTTCACCAATGTTCTCCCAAGGCCAGATGCGACGCCGACGGCCGGGGTGTTGGCGCGGCAACCTCGCACCGCCTCGGCGCGGGCAGGACGACCATTCCCGACTCGATCAAGTTTACTAGCGCCATTGCAAGCGGTCCACCCATATCCCGCTTGGCCGGATAATCGACATTTCGTGACAAAAACCGGAAACGTCGAAGTTACCACCGACAATTGTTGCAGTGCAACATCGAACTGCCGGCGTTTTGGCCGGCGCAGCCCCCGCCAACATTTGTCGCGCTCGGGCGGTGACTGTCACGCTCGGGCATTCCACCCCGCGCCGAAATGATGCTTTGCTGGGATGGCATCGGCAAACTGGCGACAACAGCCAGCCACATGGCCATGCGAGGGGTGAACATGAAGAAGTCGACTTGCATCCATGCGTCGCTCGCTGGTGCGATCACTCTGGCCGGGATGGCCGGCGCGGCGCAGGCGCAGCAGGCGCCGCCCGCAGCGCGCGCCGTCATCGCGGCCGCCGACGACGACGCCACCCCCGACATCGTCGTGACCGCGACCAAGCGCAACGAAAGCCTGGTCAAGGTGCCGATCTCGGTCAGCGTCTTCACCGAACAGGCGATCGCCGCCGAAGGCATCACCCGCCCCGCCGACTTCCTGGCCGGCACGCCCAATGTCACCTTCCTCGAAGACAATGCCGGCGAAAGCTACATCAACATCCGCGGCCAGACCTCGGTGCGAAATTCGGATCCCAACGTCGCCATCGTCATCGACGGCGTCACCCTGTCGAGCGTCAAGCCGTTCAACCAGGACCTGTTCGACATCCAGCAGATCGAGGTGCTGAAGGGGCCGCAGAGCGCGCTTTATGGCCGCAACGCCGCCGCCGGCGCCATCGTCATCACGACCAGGAGCCCCGGCGACACATTCAAGGGAGAGGCTGTCGCCGCCTATGACAACTTCAACACGAAACGCGTCCGCGCCGGCATCAGTGGCCCGATCAATGACAAGTTCGGCTTCAGCCTCGCCGGATCGTTCCGCGACACCGATGGGCCGTTCACCAACATCACCACCGGCGAGAAGGTGCAGCGCTTTACCAACACCAGCGGGCGGGCGCGGCTCGTTTATGATTCGGGCGAGGGACTGACCGCCGACCTAGCTTGGGGTCGCCCGGAGTGAACGCCCCCGTCTCCATCCCCTCCACGATGATCTGCCGGATCCCGCGAT
>JANNJH010000008.1:0-7174 GCA_031405775.1 Sphingomonadales bacterium
AGATCGAACCGTTGAAATCGCTCTTTTCCACGCTGGATTTCAAATCCATGAAGAGTGTATTGATCGTGACTCCTACACTGTTCAACCGGCGCGTCGAAGCCAGTCAGCAGCATGTCGCAGACAATCAGAAAGGCGATGCCCGTGAGGTCCTTATCCGGATCATCGAGGTCAAAGGTGACGACGACGATTTCGAGCGGCGACAGCGTATGGCCGATGCGGGCAAGCTCGGCCTCGACTTCGGCGGCGGTGACGACATGGCCGTCCGGCAGTGCGGTGAAATCGAGCTTCACCCCCGGCTGGAAGCACCAGTCGAGCGACACTTCGTCGATGGTAATGGCGCGTTCGCCCTTGTTCATCGTCGTCGCAAAATGCCAGGGCGCGTCGAGGTGGGTGCCGTTGTGGGTGATCAATTCGACCTTCTCGATCGCCCAGGCCTCGCCATCGGGCAAGTCCTCGGGCTTGAGGCCGGGGAAGAAGCCGGCGATCGCCGCGACCGAGGTCTTGTGGTCGATATAGGTGATCTTTGGCCGGTAGGGCTCAGGGTCCGAGATGACGTCATTTTCGAGATAGATCGACAGATCGACGATGCGGCGTGCCATTTTTAAAACTCCACCCGGTCGCCGCCCTTGAGGCCGAGCATGGTGCGGGCCTCCTGCGGCGTCGCCGGTTCATGCCCCATTTCGCGGATGATGCGGACGATTTTTTCGACCTGCTGGGCATTGGATACCGCCAGCACGCCGCGTTCGATGAACAGACTGTCCTCCAGCCCGACCCGGACATGGCCGCCCATCAACGCGGCCTGGGTCAGGAACGGCATCTGGTGGCGGCCGGCGGCGAGCACCGACCATTGATAGCTGTCGCGCCCGAACAGCCGGTCGGCGGTCGATTTCATGAACATCAGGTTTTCGAGATCGGGGCCGATGCCGCCGAGGATGCCGAAGATCATCTGGATGAAGAACGGCGGCTTTACCAACCCGCGATCGACGAAATGCGCCAGATTGTAGAGGTGGCTGATGTCATAGCATTCATGTTCGAACCGCGTGCCGGCACCGCCCAGCGTTTCGAGGATATAGGCAATGTCGCGGAAGGTGTTGCGAAAGATATAATCGTCGGAATTGACGACATAGGCCTCCTCCCAGGCATGTTTCCAGGTGTTGATGCGCTTGGCCGCCGGGAAGAAGGCGAAGTTCATGCTGCCCATGTTGAGCGAGCACATTTCCGGCTTGAAGCGCGTTGCCGCCAGCAGTCGTTCGGTGACCGGCATGGTCGCCGATCCGCCGGTGGTGATGTTGATGACGGCGTCGGTGCGTTGGCGGATGACTGGCAGGAAGCGCGCGTAAACTTCGGGATCGCCGGTGGGTTGGCCGGTTTCCGGGACGCGGGCGTGGAGATGCAGGATGGCGGCACCGGCTTGCGCGGCGTCGATGGCCTGTGTCGCGATCTCATCGGGCGTGCAGGGCAGCGCGTCGGACATCGTCGGCGTATGGGCGCCGCCGGTGACCGCGCAGGTGATGATGACTTTGCTCATGCCGGGCGGGCTCCGAGCAGGGCGCGGTGGAAGCCGAGCCGGTCGGCGGACACCTGCACGCCGGTTACCGCGCCGTCGCGGACGGTCAGCATTCCGGCAAGGCGCAGCACCACCGGGTCACCGATGCGAGTGCGATCGATATCGGCAAAGCCGCCGGCATAGCTGCCCGCCAGATCGACGTGGAAGGCGGCGCGATCGCCGGCGGAAAACAGTTGGTTGATGGTCACCGACGTCGGCGTGATGAGATCGGCGAAGCGCGCGCCTTCGACGCAGATTTCCTCGACGCTGCCAGCGATCGGTGCCGCCGGATCGCCGAGCCAGGCGCGCGCGGCGGCGTCGGTGGCGGCGTCGGGCGCCAGGCACGGCATGTCCCAGGGGCAGGGGTGCGGCGGCCGGATGGCATCGCAGACCCCCGATTTGAGCTGGCGCTTGCGGGCGAAATAATCCTCCTCCGCCCAGCCTTGCCGCAACCGGCCATTTTCGATGCGGAACAGCGTGACGCCGCCCCACGCCGCGGCATGGCCGGGCTGTTTTTCGGAAATGCCGTGTTCGGTGAAGCGCATGGCGACATGATCCGGCCCCAGCACCACGTCATGGACGGTGACGCACAGACCGGGGAAGAGTTCGAGCTGCGCCGCGGTGGCGGGCAAATAGCTGTCATCGCGGCCATCGAGCAGGAAGCCGCCGATCGACAGGGCATAGGCCGGGTCCATGATGATCGGCACCGCGCTGACGTCGTGCGACGTCAGGAAATCGGTGGCAAAGCCGCGCAGCAGCCGTGCCGATGCGCTGATGGTTCCGGTCATGCCGATGGTCCTTGCGCGCGCTGGCTATCGAGATCGCGCAGGTCACGCTTCAGGATCTTGCCCGAGGCGTTGCGCGGCAGCGCGTCGACGAACACCACCGATGTCGGGCATTTGTAATGGGCGAGGCGGTCGCGCGTGAAGGCGATCAGCTCGGCCTGCGAAGGCACCGCGCCGGGTCGCGGCACGACATAGGCGCGCGGGGTTTCCCCCCATTTGGGATGCGCCACGCCGATCACCGCGACCTCGGAGACGCCGGGGTGGTCGGCGAGGACATTCTCGAGTTCGGTCGGGTAGATGTTTTCGCCCCCCGAGACGATCATGTCCTTGTAGCGATCGTGGATATAGACATAGCCGTCGGCATCGCGGAACGCCGCGTCGCCGGTGCACAGCCAGCCATCGGCGGTGACAGCAGCGGCGGTTTCCGCGGGCTTGTTCCAGTAACCGCGCATGATCATGCCCGAGCGGATGCGGATCTCGCCGACTTCGCCGGTCGGCACTTCGGCGCCGGTGGCGGGATCGACCAGCGCCAGTTCGACCCAGGGCAAGGGCTTGCCGCAGGATCGCAGGCGTGCGGCATGGGGGCCATCGGGATCATGGTCGTCTGGCGCCAGGGTAACCACGGTGCCCGACGTCTCGGTCATGCCATAGGCGTGGTTGAAGCCGCAGCCAAAGGTGGCGATGGCGCGGCGCAGCAGGCCTTCACCGATGGGCGCGGCGCCATAGATGATGCGTTGCAGGTGCGGTGCTACGATGCCGGTGGCATCGGCATGATCGACCAGCCGCTGGATGATGGTCGGCACGAAAAACGCGTGGGTGACGTGGTGGCGCGCGATCGTGTCGATCACCGCCGGCGGATCGGCCTGTTGCAACAGCACGGTATGGCCGCCCTGGCTGAGCGCCATCATGCCATAGCCGATGCCGCCGATGTGAAAGAGCGGCATGTTGACGAGGTTGACGCTGTTGGCGGTGAAACCCCAGGCCTCGCGCGCCATGCGCTCGACATGGGCAAGGTTGGCGTTGCTGACCATGACGCCCTTGGGCTGGCCGGTGGTGCCCGAGGTATAGAGCAGCAGCACCGGATCGTCGGCAACGATCGGCAGGCCGGGCGCCGTCGCCGGGGCGGCGTCACGCCACGCCGGATAGGCGGTTTCGAGGGCGAGGATTTCGGGCAGGTCGGCCGCCGCCGCCAGCAGCGGCGTCAGCTCGGTCGCCGCGATGATCAGACGCGGCGTCGCATCGGCAAGAATGCCGGCGATCTCCCGCGCCGAAAGCCGCCAGTTGAGCGGCAGCATGATGGCGCCGAGCCGGGCGCAGGCAAAGGCCAGTTCGTAGAACACCGGCGAGGTGTGCGACAGGATCGCCACGCGGTCGCCGTGCCCCACCCCATGGGTCGCCAGCGCATTGGCCAGCCGATTGCTGCGCGCGTCGACGTCGGCAAAGCTGAGCAGTTCATCTTCGAAGACGAGGCACGGCGCGTCGGGGGTCCGCGCCGCATGCCGGGCGAGCAGTTCGGGGAGGCTGGGCAATGGCGCCGACACGATCAATAGCTCTTGGCCAGCCCGAGGCTGTGCTGCGAGACATAATTGAGGATCATCTCGCGGCTGACCGGTGCCGTCTTGTGCAGGCGGGCGATGAACCACAGGTCGGCAAGGCCATATTCGAACGACAGGCCGTTGCCGCCATGCACCTGGATGGCCTGGTCGAGCGCCTTCAGCGACGATTCCGCGGCGGCGAACTTGGCCATGTTGGCGGCTTCGGCGGCATCTTCGCCATTGTCGTAAAGCTGGGCGGCGCGGGCGGCGAGCAAGCGAGCGGCCTGGACATTGACATAGGCTTCGGCGAGCGGGTGGGCGACACCCTGATGGGCGCCGATCGTTGTCTTCCAGACGGAGCGATCATTGGCATATTGCGCCGCCTTGGCCAGCGCAAAACGCGAGATGCCGTTGTTGATCGCGGCAGCCGAGACGCGTTCGGGGTTGAGCCCGACAAACACCTGCCGCAGCCCGGCGCCGCGTTCGCCGACCATCGCATCGGCATCCAGCTGGACGTTGTCGTAGAACACGGTGAACTGCTTTTCCGTGCTTCGCAGCGCGGAATCGATCGGATGCCAGGTGATGCCGGGCGTGTTGGTCGGCAAGATCAGCAGCGACAGCGCCGAACGGCCGTCGCCGGTATCGAGATCGGCATCGCGCGCCACGACCATCACGGCTTCGGACTCATCGATCGCCGACGTCCAGTATTTGGAGCCGTTGAGGACATAGCCGCTGCCGTTCGATTTCACCGTCGTCTTGACGCGGTGCGTGTTGGAACCAGCGTCCGGCTCGGTGATCGAGAAGCACATCTTGCGGGTTCCGGTGGCGATACCGGGCAACCATTTGTTCTTTAGTTCCTCCGAGCCGAAACCGGCGATGATCGGCGCGCAGATCGACGAGATGACCAGCGCCAGCATCGGACAGCCTTGCGCCGCACATTCCTCGATGACGACGTTGAGATCGGCAAGGCCACCGCCGCTGCCGCCGTAATTCTCGGCGATATGGACGCCGAGGAAACCGGCCTCGCCCAATTCGGCCCATAGCGCATCGGGATGGGTACCGGCGGCAACCATCTCCTGAAAATATTTGCGGCCATATTTGCCGACCAGCTTGCCGACGCTTTCGCGCAGCGCCCGATGGTGATCGGCAGTGTCGACCAGCGTCGAAAAAAACATCGGTTCAGCCGACATGGGTTTGGCGTCCTTTTGTCATGAAGTCTGTTCGGGCCAGGCAAAAAAGCCCTGGCCCGACTTGGCGCCGAGCTTGCCCTCGCGCACCATGGTTTCGAGAATCGCCGGCGGCGCGAAGCGCGAGCCGTGCGCGGCCTCCAGCGTGCGCGCGACGCTCAAGCGGACATCGAGCCCGACAATGTCGCTGAGCCGCAACGGGCCAACCGGATGGCGATAGGCAACCACGGCGGCGCGGTCGATGTCCTCGGCGCTGGCGACACCGCTTTCGAGCATCCGCATCGCCTCAAGCGACGCCGCGAAATCGAGGCGGCTGGTGGCAAAGCCCGGCACGTCGCGCACGGTGAGCGATTCCTTGCCCATCCAGGCGGAGATGGCGCGCGCCATGTCGAGCGCGAGCGCGCAAGTCTGTGCCCCCTGCACGATCTCGACCAGCCGGATCGACCAGACCGGGTTGAAGAAGTGCATCCCAAGGAACATCGTCGGGTCGGCGACCGCCGCCGCCAGCCGGTCGATCGACAAGGCGCTGGTATTGGTGGCGATGAGGCGCGGTTTGCGCGCCGCCGCCCGCGCCAGCACGTCGAGCTTGAGATCGAGTTGTTCGGGCACTGATTCGACGATCAGGTCGAGGCCTTCGGGCAGGGCTTCGACGCTGGCAACGCGGGTGATGCGCGCCGCGAGCGCCCGGCCCTCGGCGTCGTCCATCTTGCCGCGCTTGATCGCCGAGGCCAGCGCGCCGTGGATGGTACGGTCTATCGTGGCGACGCGGCTGTCATCGGGTTCAACGACGAACACCCGGCCGCCGGCCTGCGCCGCGACATAGGCAATGCCGACGCCCATCGTCCCGCCGCCCAGCACTGCCACGTCATACATCATCTGAAGTTCCTGCTCCCCGTCGCGGCGGACCTTGCCGCCAACCCCCGCCTGTTTAGCGGCGCATCATTCGCCTCGCCAGACCGGATCGCGCTTTTCGGCAAAGGCGCGCGCGCCCTCCTGGGCATCGTTCGATGCCAGCACGGCTTCGACCAACGGCCGCTGGCGCTCCCAGATCTCGCGCGGCGACCAGCCGGGCGCTTCGTTCATGATTCGCTTGCTCGCCGCCACCGACAGCGGCGCGTTGGCCGCGATGCGGTCGGCGAGTTTCAGCGCCTCTGCGAGGGCCTCGCCCGAAGCCGCGAGCCGGTTTACCAGCCCCCAGCCGTGCGCGACAGGCGCCGAAATCCGTTCGCCGGTCAGGGCATATTCGAGCGCGATGGCCGGCGGAATCCGCTGCCGCAGCCGCACCAGTCCGCCCGAGCCGGCGACCAGCCCGCGGCAGACTTCCGGCAGGCCGAACCAGGCATCGTCCGCCGCGACGATCAGGTCGCAGGCCAGCGCCAGCTCGCAACCGCCGGCGAGCGCATAGCCCTCGACAGCGGCGATCAGCGGCTTTTGCGGCGGCGCTTCGGTGAGGCCGCCAAAGCCGCGCCCCTCCAGCTCAGGCCGTTCGCCATCGACAAAGGCCTTGAGATCCATGCCGGAACAAAAATTCCCGTCCTGCCCGGTCAGCACGCCGACGCGAAGGTCGGGCCGCCGGTCGAGATCATCGAGCGCCGCCGCGATCGCCAGCGACACCGCCCGGTTGACGGCGTTGCGCTGCCGCGGCCGGTTGATGGTAATGACCAGCGTCGCGCCATGTTGCGCGATCAGGACGGGGTCGGACATCGTCGGCTACTCCGCCGCCACGCTGGCATGGCCGCGCGGCTGCGGAATGCCGTGATAGTCGGCGAGGTTCGCGGACTCGCTCATCTGCCAGACCTCGATGATCCGGAAGGGGTTGTTGACGGTGATGCGGCCCTTGGAATTGCGGCAATAGGTTTCGACGCCGGGATAGGTCCACACCATGTTGCCATGAAGCCGATCGACCTCGGCATTATAGGCATCGTGAACGTCCTGCCGGACATCGACCGCCGCAAGCCCGGCCGCGAACATCGCCTTCAGCAACGTCATGACATAGTGCATCTGGCGTTCGAGCACGGTGATCAGGCTGCCGCCGTGACCGAATTGGGTGTTGGGACCATAAAGGCAGAACAAATTGGGATAACCGGGGACGACGGTGCCGAGATAGGCGCGGGCGTCGTC
>JANNJH010000009.1:0-2530 GCA_031405775.1 Sphingomonadales bacterium
GGCGATTCCGGCCGCAAGACGCTCAACCAGTACACGCGCTATGGCACCGTCTTCCTCACCGCGATCCAGGGCTATGGCATCGCCGTCGGCCTTGAAAGCTGGGGGGCGGGGCAGGGCGTTTCCGCCGTCATCGATCCCGGCATGTTCTTCCGCGTCACCACCGTCATCACGCTGATCGGCGGCACCATGTTCCTGATGTGGCTGGGCGAGCAGATCACCAGCCGCGGCATCGGCAACGGGATTTTCGCTGATCATCATGGCCGGCATCGTCGCGCATCTGCCGAGCGCCATCGGCCAGCTGTTCGAACAGGGCCGCACCGGCGCGCTGTCGCCGGTCGCCGTGCTCCTCGTCGCCATTGTCGCGCTCGTCACCATCGCCTTCATCTGCCTGATGGAACGCGCCCAGCGCCGCATCCTCATCCAATATCCAAAACGCCAGGTCGGCACCCGCAGCTTCCAGGGCGACAGCTCGCATCTGCCGTTGAAGATCAACACCGCCGGCGTCATCCCGCCGATCTTCGCCTCGTCGCTGCTGCTGATGCCGCTGACCGTCGCGCAGTTCGCGGCGCAGGGTGGCAGCGGCCCCGACTGGCTGCTGACGGTGACGACCGCGCTCCAGCATGGCGCGCCGCTCTATATGGCGCTTTATGCCGCCGGCATCATCTTCTTCAGCTTCTTCTACACCGCCGTCGTCTTCAACCCCGATGAGACCGCCGAGAATCTGAAGAAATATGGCGGCTTCATCCCCGGTATCCGGCCCGGCGTGCGCACCTCCGAATATCTCGATTTCGTGCTGACGCGCGTCACCGTCATCGGCGCCGCTTATCTCACCGTCATCTGCCTGCTGCCGGAATTTCTTTCGGCGCGCCTTGGCACCGGCCTTGCGCTTGGCGGCACTTCGCTTCTCATCGTCGTCAATGTGACGATGGACACCGTCGCCCAGATCCAGAGCCACTTGCTGGCGCATCAATATGAGGGTCTGATAAAGAAATCGAAACTGCGGGGCCCACGCCGTTGAACCTCATCCTGTTGGGCCCGCCGGGAGCGGGCAAAGGCACCCAGGCGACGCGCCTTCAAAAGCATCGCGGCCTCGTCCAGCTGTCGACCGGCGATATGCTGCGCGCCGCGGTAGCCGCCGGGACGCCGGTGGGGCTCAAGGCCAAGGCGGTGATGGAAGCCGGCGGGCTGGTCTCCGACGAGATCGTCAACGGCATCCTGTCGGAACGCCTCGATCATGCCGACGCCCGCGCCGGCTTCATCCTCGATGGCTATCCGCGCACCAGCGCCCAGGCACTGGCACTCGATGCCATGCTCGCCGAAAAGCGCCTGACGCTCGATCACGTCATCGAACTCGCCGTCGACGAAGACGCGCTGGTCGATCGCGTCACCGGGCGCTTCACCTGCGCCAAGTGCGGCGAAGGCTATCACGACCGCCACAAGCTGCCACGCGTTGCCGGTGTTTGCGACGTCTGCGGATCGAGCCAATTCAAGCGCCGCGCCGACGACAATGCCGAAACCGTCCGCACCCGCATGGCCGAGTATCGCGCCAAGACCGCGCCAATCCTGCCGCATTACGAGGCGCGCGGGCTGGTCTCGCGCGTCGATGGCATGGCCGATATGGATGTCGTGGCGCGGAGCATCGACGCGGTGCTCGGCGCGTAAGCGCCTCCGGCGGCAGGGGCCTTAGGCCCCAAACCGCTTTTTGCTTGGCTTCTAAGGGAACATGAGGCGCAGTGCGACGCGCCCGGCGCTGGCCAAAAAGCGTTTGTCGGCGCTTGGACGGCTTGACTCAGTCCTCGCGTGCCGCTAGCAGCCCCTTTCCGTTCAACCGGATCACTGACCCGGCAGCCGTCTCGGCTGTCCGGTTTTGCTTTGAGATGGAGCGCGTTGCCCTCGCGCCCCGTGGAGCATGGAAGGAACAGTTTGTGGCACGTATCGCGGGTGTTAACATCCCCACCAACAAGCGCGTTGAAATCGCCTTGACCTATATTCACGGCATTGGCCGCACCACCGCATCAAGGATCACCAAGGATCTTGGTTTTCCGATCGAACGCCGCGTCCAGGACCTGACCGATTCGGAAGTCCTGCTGATCCGCGAGACGATCGACCGCGAACTGACCGTCGAAGGTGATCTTCGCCGCCAGACGGCGATGAACATCAAGCGCCTGATGGATCTGGCCTGCTATCGCGGCCTGCGCCATCGCAAGGGCCTGCCGGTTCGCGGCCAGCGTACCCACACCAACGCGCGTACCCGCAAGGGTAAGGCCAAGCCGATCGCCGGCAAGAAGAAGTAAGCCACAGGCTCACGACTTTTTTCCCAGATCGACTGAACGGATTAGGATTTTTCGATGGCACGCGAAGTTGCACGCATCAAGCGCCGCGAGCGCAAGAACATCACATCGGGCGTCGCCCATGTGAACGCCAGTTTCAACAACACCATGATCACCATCACCGATGCCCAGGGCAATGCGATTGCCTGGTCGTCGGCCGGGACCATGGGTTTCAAGGGCAGCCGCAAATCGACGCCGTT
>JANNJH010000010.1:0-3548 GCA_031405775.1 Sphingomonadales bacterium
GACGACGCCGGTCTCTTGGATAAGATGCTTCGGAGGTTCGGTGACCTCTCATAACACAAACCGCTAGCCGCGGGTGGCATCTCTACTACCGTTCTCATCCACTCGTTAAGCCAATGAACTTCCGTCGTTCCGACGGTATCGCTGTCGAGATCAAGGCCGCGCGAAATATAGTCCTGATCCCGCCGAGCGTAAGCCCGATCACCCGCGGATCACTCGGCGTCCCCAAGATCAAGCCGGAGTTACCGGCCTGGGTCGTCAGGTTCTGGATATAGTTCGCATTGAACAGGTTGCGGGCGAACACGGAAACGCTCCATCCCTTGGCGGACCGGAACCCGAAGGACGCGTTCGTGACATTATAGCCTTTGATGAAGGTGAAGCGGGAAAGTGTCGGGTCACCAAAGTAACCACTCCGCCAGCTTGAATCAGCGTGGACGAACAGCTCCCCCGACTGGCGCAACACGGTGAGCGGCAGCGCATAGTCGCCGCCGATGGTCGTCGACCAGCGCGGCAGGCCCGACAGGCGTTGCCCGGTCAGGTCGCACGCCGTAGTCGCTGTGCCCTGCCGTTCGAGCGGGCACGGCCCGGCCGGATAGTCGGCGTATTTACCGTCAGCATAGGCAACCGAGGCGCGCAGCGACAGGCCGCGCGCGACAAGGGCGGTCGAATCGATTTCGAAACCCTTCACCGTCACCCTGGGGATGTTGGACAGATAGCCGCGCAGCGCCACCGTCTGGCTGCTGTCGACGATTGTCGCCTGAAAGTCCTTCACCTCGGTGTAATAGCCGGTCACGTTGAACAGTAGGCGCCGGTCGAACAATTGGGATTTCAGCCCGGCCTCATAAGTCGTGTTGCGCTCGGGATTGATGACCGCCGTCGACAATGCCGGTCGGTTCTGGGCATTGAGCGGCAGGCCGGACATGTTGATGCCGCCCGATTTGAAGCCACGCGCGAAGCTGGCATAGCCGAGGATGTCGTCGTTGAGCTGCTACGAGACATTGGCGCGCCCGGACAAGCTGCCGTCGTCGTCGCGTGCCGAATAGGTCTGCGGGCGCAGCACCGACAGCTTGGCGTTCAAAAGCGTCGTATTGGTGGTCTGGAGTCCGCCGAAGACGAAGGTCGAATAATCGCCCTGCTTGGCTTCCAGCGTATAGCGCAGGCCGCCGGTCAGGGTCAGCCGGTCGGTGACGCGCCAGTTGACCTCGCCGAAGCTGGCATAGCTTTCGGTCCTGATCCGGGTGCGACCGTCGGTGCCATAGCCGTCGAGCAGGTTGGACGGAAACTGCGGCGCCGGCCCCAGCAACCAATAGGTCGCCAGCGGCCCGTAGATCGAAACCGGGCGACCGGTGATGGTCTGGTTGAAATAGTAAAGCCCGAGCACATAGCCAAAGCGCCCGTCGCCATTCGACGCCAGCCGCAATTCCTGGCTGTATTGGTCTTGCCGCGACGGAATGCCTTGGGTCAGCTGGATCGGCAGCCCGGTATAGTCGCGGTCGTTCGCCGCATTCCAGTTCCAGAAGCGCCAGGCGCTGACCGAGGTGAAAGTGGCATAGCCGATGTCCCAATCGGCGATCATCGAGACGCCGCCCTCGTTGGTGTCGGCGCGCAGCCGCGCATCAATGTCGGTCACCCGGTCATTGGCATTGAGGCTGGGCGGGGTGTAGCCAATGCCAGCGGCAAGCGCCGGAAACTGCCGCGCCGCCGGACGCAGCGAGGTGCCGACGCGAAGAAAGACCTGGGTGCAGCAATCGCTGTCGAAGTTCGTCCAGTCGGCAGCGAGCCGCAGTTGCAGGCCGTCGGTCGCACGAACCAGAATCTGGCCGCGCACCGCCTGGTTGTCGATCTGGTTGTGATCGATGCCCGACACGACATTGTCGATGACGCCGTCGCGCCGTGTCACCAGCCCCGACAGCCGTATCGCCACGCGGTCATCGATGACGGGGCCGGAAATCGCGGCCTTGGCCTGAACGAAGTTGAAGCTGCCATAGGACGCCTCGCCCTGGGCCTCCCAATCGAAGCTCGGCGCCCTGCTGGTGATGTTGATGGCGCCGGCGGTGGTGTTCTTGCCGAACAATGTGCCCTGCGGGCCGCGCAGCACCTCGATCTGTTCGATATCCGAGAAATCGAACGCCGCGGTTGCCGGGCGGCCGTGGTAGACCTGATCGACATAGAAGCCGACGCCCGGCTCCAGCCCGTCATTCGCCTGGCTGACCGCGACGACGCTGCTGCCAAGACCTCTGATCGTAAAGGCGGTGTTGCGCGGGTTCGCCGAACTATAGTTGAGGCTGGGAACCAATTGGCTGAGCTGGCCGGTGTTGACCGTGTAGCTCGCGTCGAGAAGGGCGCGGCCGACCACCGAAAGCGCCCCCGGGATCGCTTGTGCGTTTTCGATCCGCCGGCGCGCGGTGACGGTGATTTCCGGCAGCCTGAGCGCGTCGTTCCCCCGCGCTGTCGAAGCCGCTGTTGAAGCTGCGGGGGCATCCCCGACGTCCAGCGATGCGATCTCTTGTCCGGTCTGCGCCTGTGCGGCACCGCTCGCGAGCAGAGTCGCGAGCAGGGCTGATAGCTTCCTGCTGTTCACCGGTATCCCCTGACGTGCGTTATATTCTGCCGGATACAACGCCGTTGACAGGATGGCCAGAGGTGATCTTCATGCCGTTGAAATGGCAACCGAAGGTCAGCGCGCAGTCGACAATGGCAGGCCGGCCGTCTGGTTCCGCCTGCTGCTGCCGGCGGGAGCGCTGGGACCGGGCAAGATCGCGCTCATGCGCGCCATTGTCGAAACCGGATCGGTGTCCGGCGCGGCGCGCGCGCTCCGGATGAGCCATGCCCGCAGCGTCAAGCTTGTCGCCGAGATCAACGCGCTGGGGCCGGAGCCGCTGATCGACACGCGCGCCGGCGGCCCATCGGGCGGCGGTGCTTCGCTGACTCCGCTTGGGCTCGAAGTCCTGGGCGCCTATGCGATCATCGAACAGGCTGTGCGGGACGCCGCCGAAGCACCGCTGGAGAGGCTTTCCGAAATCCTGGGACGGTCAGGTTGATGCTTTGCCGCCAGAACGCGCGTCATATATCGGACAAACCCGTTCAGACGTTCGATACGCCCGAAACCGAAAAAAGGCGTTTGCTTGCGGCTTGGACCTGATGGCTTCCCGCCGGTCTCAACGCCGATCGGGCGTTGTCCTGACCACGACGCACATCGTTCCCCCATCGGGACGCACCTCAATGTTCGTCGAGACGACTTCCAGGACGAACGCCAGAAGATCAGCCGAATAGGCAGTCAGCCAACGGCCCACGGCTTCTTCGTCAATTTCCGCGTCGCAGATCATGCAGCCGGCCTGCCCTGTCAATCGGCGTGCAAACGGGGCTCTGACTCACTTTCCGTGCACGGAGCATCGTCATGCCGCCATCAGCCGGGCTTTGAGCAGGTCGAGGTTGGCGCGACCGTACATTTGGCGTTTGACGAGCTTCAGGCGGGTGATCTGGCCTTCGACTTGGCCGCTTGACCAGGGTTCGACGATTGCAGAGCGAACCGCCGCCTGGTCGGTTTCGAT
>JANNJH010000011.1:0-1506 GCA_031405775.1 Sphingomonadales bacterium
GGCGCCGGGCATATCGGCGGCAAAGGCGGCATGCTGGCGATGCTGAATGCGCGCGGGCTGGTCGTCGAGCGGGTCGAATAGCCGGCAGTTGAGGAGGCGGCACCGGCCCGCACCCCCAACCACCCACCCAAGGAATTATCCTGAAAGGGTGGCTGGGTGGAGGAGCGGGCCGGTGCCGGCTTCCGCCATCAAAGCGAAACTTGCGTTCGCGCCGGGCATCGCCTATGCGCCAGCGCTTCGCGTCATCCTGTTTCTGCATCCCTGGAGGCCTGGGGCGGCGCGATATACAAGCAATCTGGAGATGCGAGCATGAGCGAAACACTAAAGCTCGCGGCCGAGACGCGTGAACGGGCAGGCAAGGGAGCCTCTCGGGCAGTGCGTCGTACGGGCCGCGTACCGGCTGTAATCTATGGCGCGGGCCAGCCGGCCGTCACCATCCATGTCGAGGAAAAGCTGCTGGTTCGCCAGCTGTCGACCGGGCATTTCATGAATTCGGTTGTCGAGATCGCGATCGAGGGCGGCGCCGGCGTGCGCACCTTGCCGCGCGACGTGCAGTTCCACCCGGTTTCGGATCGTCCCATCCACGTCGATTTCCTGCGCCTCAGCGGGAACGCGACGATCACCGTGCAGGTGCCGGTGCACTTCGTCGATGAAGACAAGTCGCCCGGCATGAAGCGCGGCGCCGTGCTCAACATCGTTCGCCACGAGCTGCAGCTCGATTGCCCTTCGGATGCGATTCCGGAACAGATCGACGTCAGCCTTGCCGGCCGCGACGTTGGCGATTCGATCCACATCAGCGCGGTCGTGCTGCCCAAGGGCGTGTCGTCGCACATCCATGATCGCGATTTCACCATCGCGACGATGGTGGCGCCCTCGGCGCTGAAGAGCGAAGTCGACGCGGCTTCGACCGAAGCGGCTGCCTGACGCTGATTTGCCGGGGCCGGCGAAGTGAAACTCTTCGCCGGGCCTGATTTGCACGAGCCGGCGAAGTGAAGATCTTCGCCGGCTTGGGCAATCCGGGCGCTTCCTACGCGCTCAACCGCCACAATATCGGCTTTATGGCGGTCGACGCCATCGCCGCCAACCATGGCTTTGGGCCATGGAAGTCGCGGTTTCAGGGGCTGACCAGCGAAGGCCGCATCGGCGCGCATCGCGTCACCTTGTTGAAGCCCGCCACGTTCATGAACGAAAGCGGGCGTGCGGTCGGCGAGGCGGTGCGCTTCTTCAAGCTCGAGGCGACCACGGCGCTGACGGTGTTCTATGACGAGCTCGACCTCGAGCCGTTCCGGGTCAAGGTCAAGCACGGCGGCGGCGCTGCCGGGCACAACGGCATAAGGTCGATCGATGCCCATGTCGGCGCGGATTATCGCCGGGTGCGGCTGGGCATCGGCCATCCGGGCCACAAGGACCGGGTTTCACCCTGGGTGCTGGGCAATTTCGCGCGCGCCGAGATGGAGCCGCTGGCCGATCTGCTCGGTGCCGTGGCGGCGGAAGTGCCGTGGCTGC
>JANNJH010000012.1:0-3491 GCA_031405775.1 Sphingomonadales bacterium
AGCGTCTTGCGGCCGGAATCGCCTTCCTTCTTCAATGCCATGAACGACGGCACCAGGCTGGTCATCAGCTGCACGATGATCGAGGCGGTGATATAGGGGGTGACGCCAAGCGCGATCAGCGACATGCGTTCGAGCGCGCCGCCCGAGAACATGTTGAAGAAATCGAGAACGCCGCCCTGGGTCTGGCTGAACAGCGAATTGAGCGCGGTCGGGTCGATGCCGGGCAGCGGCACGAACGAGACGAGGCGGAAGACGACGAGCGCGCCAAGGGTGAACCACAGGCGCTTCTTGAGCTCGCTGGCCTTGGAGAAGTTCGCGAAACTGAGGTTCGCGGCCATTTGTTCGGCGGCTGACGCCATGTGTCTACCCGATCATCGAAACGGCGAAACGCCGCGCAAGGCCATCTGATAGGCTGTGCGCGGCGTTTCTACCATGGTGCTTATCGACCCCAGAACGATCCGTGTCGACGGGCCAGCTTATTTGGCGGCCTTGAGGGCTTCGGCGATGCGCGCCGCCTTGATTTCGCGGGCGACCGCGCGGGCGGCCTTTTGCTCGTCACGGCTCAGCGGTGCCGGCTTGGGGGCCGGCAGGACAAGCGTGCCACCGGCGGCTTCGACGGCAGCCTTGGCGGCGGCGCTGGCGCCAGCCATGCTGAGCGTCACCTTGGACGTCAGGCTGCCCTTGGCGAGCAGGCGGACACCGTCACGCGCATGGGTGAGGACGCCGGCATCAAGCAGCACCTGGGCATCGATCAGATGGGCGGCATCGAGACGGCCGGCATCGATCATCGCCTGCAGGGTGCCGAGATTGACCTCGGAATAGTCCTTGCGGAAGATGTTGTTGAAGCCACGCTTTGGCAGACGCATGTGAAGCGGCATCTGGCCGCCTTCAAAGCCCTTGATGGCGACGCCGGAGCGCGACTTCTGGCCCTTCTGGCCGCGGCCGGCGGTCTTGCCGACGCCCGAACCGATACCGCGGCCGACGCGAACGCGGCTCTTGCGGGCACCGGGATTGTCATGGAGGTCGTTGAGCTTGGTGGTGTCGTTCATCGGATGCACTCGCTTTCGCTTTGGGCGCGCAGGACAGGAAATTCGCCGCCCTGATTATGGGCGGCGAATGATTCAGGCGACGGTTTCGACCTTGAGCATGTGCGCCACCTTGGCGATCATGCCGCGGATCGACGGCGTGTCTTCGAGTTCACGCGACCGATGCATCTTGTTGAGGCCAAGGCCGATCAGCGTCTGTTGCTGGTCGGGTCGTGAAGGACGAGGTGCCCGTGACCGTGCGTGTGCGCGGCCAGGGTTTGAATGGCGAATCGGCGGAGCTTCAACTCAAGCTTGGCGATCAGACTGTCGCCACCAAGACCATCACCTTCGGCAGCGATGCGGAGCAGGTGGTTCCGATGAAGTTCACGCCGCAAAGCCTTGGCGAGTTTGACCTCACGGCCAGCATCGACGCGCGTCCGGACGAGACGGTGAAGGACAATAATTCGCGGATGCAACGGCTCAAGGTCATCGACGCGAAGATCAAGGTGCTGCTGGTGGACCAGTCGCCGCGCTGGGAGTTCAAGTATCTCCAGATGATGCTGCTGCGCGACCGGCGTGTGGAATTGAAGTGCTATCTCGTCGAAGGCGACAAGGCCATCAGCCGCACCGCTGACACGCCTTACCTGCCGGAGTTTCCCGCGCGCCGCGATGAGTTGTTCAAGTATGATCTCATCATCCTCGGCGACGTGGACCCAAAAGTCCTGAACGCGCAGCACCAGGACAACCTGACCAAGCTGGTGAGCGATTTCGGCGGCGGCCTGCTCGTGTTGGCGGGCAAACGCTTCATGCCCGGCGCGTATCGCCGCAATGCGCTCGATAAACTGCTGCCCGTCGAGTTCGACCCGCCGACCTTGGAGTCGAACACCGATCCCATCGCGGACAAGCCGATCAAACTTCAGCTCACCGCCGCCGGGCGCGCGAGCGCGATGCTGCGGCTCTCGGACAAGGATGAGGAGAACGCGCAGCTTTGGTCACAGTTGCCGCCGATTTACTGGGCCGCGAAAGTGTCGCGCCCGAAGCCGGCGGCCGAGGTGTTGCTGGTCGATTCCGACCCGGCGAAGGAATCACGCTTCGGCAAGATGCCGGTCATCGCCGTGCAGCAATACGGCCTGGGGCAGGTGATGTTCGTGGGCACGGACAACACCTGGCGCTGGCGCAAGAACGCCGGCGACTTCTACTACACGCTCATCTGGGGGCAAATTTCGCAGCGCATCTCCATCCAGCGACTGCTTGGCGTCTCGAAGCGCACGCAGCTCAACACCGACAAGCAGAATTATTACACCGGCGACCGCGTGACCGTTTATGCGCGGCTCTACAGCGGCGTCGGCTTCGACCCGGTGCAGGAGACGGCAGTGAAGTCATTCTTCGGACTCAAAAGTGGCAGCGGCCCGCGGCCCGAAGTGACGCTGCGGCCCGTGCCCGAACAGCCGGCCATGTATCGCGGTGAATTCATCGCGCCGGTCGCGGGCGCCTACAACTTCTGGGTTGAGAGCGATCCGCAGACGCTGCTCGACTTCAACGTGACGGAGCCGAAATTCGAGTTCGGCGAGACGGCGATGAACGAGCCGCTGTTGAAAGACCTCGCCTCCAGCACCGGCGGCCAATACTTCCGCGAGGAAGACCTGCACAAACTGCCCAACACGATCAGCGCGAAGACCGAGCGCGTGCGGTCGCCGCTGGAAGTCGAGCTGTGGGCCTCGCCGCTCTACTTCCTGCTCATGCTCAGCGTGGTGACAGCGGAGTGGGTGTTGCGCAAGCTCTCGCATTTGAAGTAGGCCCGCCTCCCAGCTAACCCCGCATTCGAGTTTTAACGCAAAGACGCAAAGACGCTGAGGCGCAGAGCGGAGCGTGAGCGGACAGCCTCTGTTCCCGACTCACTGAAGAGTGACCCGCCGTTGGCACTCGCAGACACCTTAATTCCCTTGCGTCTCTGCGCCTTCGCGCCTTTGCGTTGAGATCTGAACTGCAATGATTACGGCCAAGGCATGCGCGGCGTGACCACGCGATAGACTCTTGCTGCGTTCGATCTGCTGGCGCCGACATCGATCAGTTCAGCGAGCCAGTTGGTCGTCGATGAGGGAAACTCCGCCAGCCGATTCCAATTCCAAAAACTCAGATCATCGCGCGTCTCGACGGCGTAGGTTCGCCCGGCGACCGCGGAGAAGCGCATCCACCACACGTTGGATGCTGATACGCCGGAGCCGGTGATTCTCAGGCAACTCGCCGCGTCGCGCGGGTCGGTGCCGGCCAGATATTCCTGGGCGTTGGTGTGCCCGTCGCCATCCTCGTCGAGTGCGGCGTCGGACGGGTCGTCGGCGTTGAGGCCGTGGGCGAGCTCCCAATCGTCCGGCGCGCGGTCGCCGTCGCGGTCCTCTTGCACGGTCAGCACGGCATTGCTGCTCAAGCCCTCGGAGGCGCGCCCGGCGATGTTGGTGATGCCGACCG
>JANNJH010000013.1:0-4132 GCA_031405775.1 Sphingomonadales bacterium
GCTTGGCGTGGCCCGGGTGAGGGGTTTCCTTGTCGAAGTTGCGGGGCAAGTTCAGCTATTCTTCAGATCGTCGATTTCGTCGGAAAGCCGCTTGGCCGGGTCGGTGGCGATGCGTTCGAGCACCGCCAGCCGCTCGTGCAACCGGGTGATCTCGCCGCGCATCCGTTCGGCCTCGGCGGCGCTGACCGCGCCTTCGGCCGGCTCGTCGGGCGCCACCCGCCGGGCATCGCGCCGCGACAGACCTCGGCCACGGTCGTAGCGGCTGGTCAGGAAGCGTCCGACCATGACGATCAACACCATGATCACGAGCATTTCGAACAACGCGTTCATCGGATATCTCTCTGCTTCGGGCCGAAAGCGCGTCAGCGCAGCCTGTCGATCTCGTTGGCAAGACGGCTGTTCGACGATGTCACATAGGCCTCGATATCGCGCAGCCGGCGGTCGGATGCGCGCAACGATGCGTGGACATCGCGCACCGTGCGCTGCGGCGCCACCCGGACATTCCGCCAGAACCGCCGGTCCTCGGGGCTTTCATCATACAACATCGACGGCTTGGAATCGGCGATCAAGCCGATGGCGAGATAGACGAAGGGCAGGAAGCCGACGCCGAAGATGGTGGCGAGGACAAAGCCGATGCGGATCCAGCTGGCCTCCCAGCCGAAATAATCGGCGATGCCCGAGCACACCCCCATCAGGCGCTTGTTGCGCTTGTCGAGGTAAAAACGCGTACGGCGAACGCTCATGGCGATAATCCTTTCGTGCCTGCGCGTCAGCGCGGCTCGTTCTTGCTCGAAAGATCGGGCCGTCGGCTGGCGGACAAGTCCGTGAACTGGCCATCTTTCCAGTTGGGGTCATCGGCGGCGATGATCCGCTCGATCGAATCGAGCCGGTTGTCGAGCCGGCGGGCCATTTCGTGCAGGTCGTCGAGAAGCACCTCGTCGTGCTGGCTGATGCCGCGACCCGATTTTCGCCGGGTCAGATAGAGGACGATCAACCACGGCAGCCCGATGAACAGCGTCCCGACGACGGCGATGGGCACAAAAATGTCATCCATTGTCTCCGCCTCCCGACTTGGGCAAAAGGCGGGCCTTCATCGCCGCCAGCTCGGCGGAAACCGCGTCGTCGGCGCTCAGCTCGGCGAACTCGTCGGCGAGCGTGCGCGGCGGGCCGCCCAATGCCAGCGAATCGGCGTGGCCCTCGGCCAGATCGGCGCGGCGTTCCATGATCTCGAAGCGGGCAAAGGCTTCGTCGACGCGCGGGCCCCTGGTCATCTCGATCATCCGCGAGCGCTGGGTGGCGGTCTCGATGCGGTTGAGGATGGCGTTCTGCCGGGTGCGGGCTTCGCGCAGCTTGGCCTCGAGCATGTGGATATCGGCTTCGTTGAGCGCCAGGCCATTGTCGAGCGCCGCGACTTCGCTGCGCATCTCGTCAGCAAATTCCCTGGCCCTGGATTTTTCGACCAGCGCCGCCTTCGCCAGATCCTCGCGGCCCTTGGACAGCGCCAGCTCGGCCTTTTCGGCCCAGCTCGCCTGTGCCGCTTCGGCGCGGATGATGGCGCGGCGCATTTCCTTGAGGTCGGCGATGGTGCGCGCCGCCGAGGTGCGAACCTCGACCAGCGTTTCCTCCATCTCCACGATGATCATGCGGATCATCTTGGCCGGGTCTTCGGCGCGGTCGAGAAGGTCGGCGACGTTGGCGGCGATGATATCGCGGGTCAGCGAGAAGATGCCCATTGTGCTTTCGCTCCGGTTCTTGAAAATTGGGGCGTCACGAGGTTCGCCGCAAACAATATCCGATACCGCCGCAACATTCACCTGCGAAGCAACAGGCGCGGCGGGAGAGCGGACGCCCTAATCCGGCTTGACCCCATGCCGCGTCAGCAACGGCGCCTGCGCCACGGCGAACAGCAGGGTCGCTCCGGTAACCCCCCAGACCTTGAAATTCACCCATTGGTCGGTGGTCAGCAGTTGCCGCGCCACCTCGTTCGCCGCCATCAACGCGACAAAGAACAGCGCCCAGTTGCGTGTCAGCTTGCGCCAGCCGGCATCGTCGAGCGCCGGCAGCGCCTCGCCCATCACCAGCTTGAGATACGGCCGCCGCGTCGCCAGCCCGAAGAACAATATCCCGGCGAACATGCCATAGATCAGCGTCGGCTTGAGCTTGATGAAGGTGTCGTCCTGCAACCACAAAGTCAGCCCGCCGAACACCACGACAATCAGCCCGGTAAATATCAGCATCGGCGGGATATGGCGCGTCTTCCACCACGACACCGCCATCGCCACCAGCGTCGCCGCCATGAACGCCGCCGTCGCGGTGAAGACGCCGCCGAACTTGTTGGCGGCAAAGAACACCAGCAACGGCCCGAAATCGAGCGTCAGCTTCAATGCGGTCGGCAGGGCGGGGCGGGGAGCGGTTTCGATCATCGCGATTGCCCATAGAGGGTTTCGGCGCGTGGCGAAACTCTCCGCTTGCGCCGCGACGCGCGGGCGCTAGCGTGCGCCGCGTGTCCGCCGAACCGTTAATCGTCACCGATATCGCCTGCCGCCGCGGCGACCGGCTGCTGTTTCAGGGCCTGTCCTTCCGCGTCGACCCCGGCGCCGCGCTCCACCTCACAGGCCCCAACGGCAGCGGCAAATCGAGCCTGTTGCGCCTCCTCGCCGGGCTGCTCACCCCGGTCGGCGGCGGCATCACCGGCGGCGGCGCCCGCGGCTTCCTCGGTCATGAATCGGCGCTGAAACCCCGCATGAAGCTCATTGAGGAACTGACCCATTGGGCGCGGCTTGACGATGGAATCGCGCGACTTGGCGCCGCGATGGCCGCGATGAACGTCGCCGCGCTCGCCGACATCCCGTGCAAGCATCTTTCCAGCGGCCAGCGCCGCCGCGCCGGGCTGGCGCGGGTGCTGGCCAGTGGCGCCGACCTCTGGCTGCTCGATGAACCCAGCGCCGGGCTCGATGCCGCGTCGGTAGCTCTCCTCGCCGCCGCGATGGCCGCGCACCGCGCGCAGGGCGGCATGATCGTTGCCGCCGTCCATGGCGATATCGGCCTTGCCGCCCCCGACCGGCTGGCGCTCGGCTGATGTTCTTCACCCTCGTCCGCCGCGATCTGACGCTGATCGCACGCTCGCCGGCGCTGTGGATGCCGGTGATGTTTTTCGTTCTCGTCGCCGCGTTGTTCCCCTTCGCCGTCGGCCCCGATGCGCGGCTGCTCGGCCGCATCGCGCCGGGCGTCGTCTGGGTCGCGGCGCTGCTGGCGGCGCTGCTGCCGGTCGAAACGCTCGTGGCGCCCGATCTCGAAGACGGCAGCCTCGATCAACTCGTCAGTCGCGGCATCGCCATGGAGCTTGACGCCGCCGCCCGCATCCTGGCGCACTGGCTCGGCTTCGCGCTGCCCTTGCTCGCCGCGCTGCCCGTCGCCGCCGTGCTCGTCGGCATGGACAGCGCCACGGCCCGGCGCCTCGCCTTGGCGCTGCTGCTCGGCACCCCGGCGCTGGCGGCGCTCGCGGTTGTCGCCGCGGCGCTGACGGCGGGCTTGCGCGGTGGCGGCGCGCTCGCCGGGCTGATCATCCTGCCGCTGGCGTTGCCGATCCTGATCGTTGGCGTCGGCGCGGCGGTCCCCGGTGCGCTGAACCTTCTCGCCGCCGCCAGCCTCGTCGCCGTGGCGATCGCGCCGTTCGCAGCGGCGGCGGCGATGCGGCAGGACTGAAGTCTATCCTCTCCCCTCGCGGGAGAGGCGACTCGCGCGCCAGCGCGGCGGGTGAGGGGGCTCGCGCCCCGTGTCGGAGAAAAGAAACCCCTCACCCGAGCCGCGCCAGCGCCGCGCCCAACCGCTCGGCCTCGGCGCTGCGCGCGGCATGGTCCTCGCGGGCCTTTTCGACAGCCTCGGGCTTGGCCTTTTCGGTGAAGCCGGGCGAGGCGAGACGACCGGCGAGAGCGTCGCGTTCCTTGGCAGCGGTGCCTTGCGCCTTTTCGAGTCGGGCGCGTTCGGCGGCGAGATCGACGATGCCCTCCAGTGGCAACGCATAGGTCGCGTCGGCATGGACCAGCTGCAACCGCCCGCCGGTAGCCGGCGCTGTGGCCGGGACGATCCGCGCCAGCCGCTCGATGGCGGCGGCGTTGCTTGCCAGCCGCGC
>JANNJH010000014.1:0-8797 GCA_031405775.1 Sphingomonadales bacterium
GCCCGCCTGCGAGCTCGACCTCAGGCCGTTCGTCGTCCAGCGCGATCACCACCTGCTCACCCGCGAGAGCCGCGCCTTCCGCACGAGCGCCGACGTGGTCGACGGCCGCGTCCGCCTGCGCCCGGCGATCGACCTGCCCGCGCTGTGGATGTGCCCGAGCGCCGGCCGCTTCCTGCCCTGGCCGGTCTGGTACCAGAACTTCGAGTACGCGTTCGAGCTCGAGCGCGGGCTGGCTCATAGCCCTGGAGATCGGGGACGGTGGCGACAACCAGCTGGATGGTGGTGGTTTTTTCAAGCTCGGCCAGCCGCGCATCGAGCGCCGCCACGGTTGGCGCCGGAAGGATGCCGGCGGCATCGGTGACGCGACCGGCGAGCGGCGGGAATGTCGGCGCGGCGGCGGCGGGGAACGCCAGCGCCATGCCGGCGAGCAGCAGCGCCAGCAGCAAGGCGATGCCGCTCAGCCCATTGCAGGCCCGCTCGTTTCGCCCCGAAACCATGGCTGGATGCGTCCCTTTATAGCAAGCTTCCGGCGGCAGGCAGCGCCCGCCGCCGGGAAGGATCAGAAAGCGACGGTCGGCGCGGTGTTGGCGTTGGCGGTCGTCGCCTTGAACGGCGCGATCGGCTTGGAACCATAGATCACCTTGGCGGCGATCAGCGCCGGGAAGGTGCGGATTTCGGTGTTATAATCCTGCACCGCGCCGTTGTAATCGCGGCGCGCCACGGTGATGCGGTTCTCGGTGCCTTCGAGCTGCGACTGGAGCTGGAGGAAATTCTCGTTGGACTTGAGGTCGGGATTTTTCTCGACCGTAACGAGCAGGCGGCCCAGCGCGCTGCCGAGCTGGCCCTGGGCTGCCTCGAACCTGGCCATCTGCGCCGGATCGGTCAGCTTGGTCGGGTCGACCGTCACCTGGGTGGCGCTGGCGCGGGCCTTGGTGACGGCTTCGAGCACGTCCTTTTCCTGCGCGGCATAGCCCTTCACCGTCGCGACCAGATTGGGGATGAGGTCGGCACGGCGCTGATACTGGTTCTCGACATCGCCCCATTTGGCCTTGACCGCCTCCTCCTTGGTCGGGATCGAGTTGACGCCGCAGGCCGACAGGCCAGCCATGGCGGCGATCAGCGCGATGCGGCTGGCTTTGGTCTTCATGGTCGATGTCCCCTGGCGTTGGCGGTTGAAGCTTGAAAACCTGGCGATTTAGACCGGTCCGGGTCGCTTTCCGGCCCTGTCATGATCGTTTGTGTTCGCGTAGATAGGCGCGTCGGTGCCGTTTCAAAAGGGGTGATCGCGGATGTTGCGGGAATTCAGGGCGTTCGTGATGCGCGGCAACGTGCTTGACCTGGCGGTGGCGGTGATCATCGGCGCGGCGTTCGGTGGAATCGTCGCCTCGTTGACCGATGACCTGATCATGCCGCTGATCGGCCTGGTCACTGGCGGCGTCGACTTTTCGAGCAAGTTCATCATGCTCGGCGACCCTCCCGCCAATTATGCCGGCGGCCTGAGCGATTATGCCGCGCTGAAGACCGCCGGCGTGCCGCTGTTCGGTTATGGCAAGTTCCTGACGACGGTGCTGAATTTCGTCATCATCGCCTTTGTCATCTTCCAGCTCGTGCGCATCGCCAACAAGCTGGTCAAGCCCGTCGTCGCGGCGCCGGCCGGCCCGACGCCGACCGAAGCGCTGCTCGCGGAAATCCGTGACGAGTTGAAGGCGAGACGAGGTAACGTTCCTCTCCGTTGACGCGAAGGCGTCGCCTACGGCTGAGGGGAGAGGGGGTCAGCCGCCGATGGCTTCGTTGGCGTAGGTGCCCCAGATCTGGTTGCGCAGGATATAGCCCGAGCGGCCGCCGTTTGCGACGCGGCACCAGACATTTTCGCACAGCGTGATCGTCACGACGACGCCGGGTTCGATTCGCCAGGCGACGCGCGATTGCAGGTCGGGCGAGGTGTAGAGCGTGCGGATGCCGCCGACGACATAGCCGCTGCGTTCGCCGGTGAGCAGCGACTTGTTCATCCAGCCGATGACGCCATCGGGATCGCGGACCTGGCGCCAGATGCCATATTCGCGGATGATCTCCATCGGCAGCCCGCGGCGCCGGTATTCCCACGCGATCGGAAAACGCTGGTCGTCGGGGCCGGCGCGCAGCATCGCCTTGTTCGATTTCAACGAGACGAAGCGCGGGGTCGGCAAATTGGTGGTGCCGTCGGCGCGTTCCTCGGCGGCCAGCGCCGGCGCCGAAACCAGCAGCGCGATCAGCGGCGCGATAAGCGGCGCGATAAGCACTGGGCGACGGCCGGAAACCATGCCGGAAACATATGGGGTGGAGGATTTGCGCACGCCAGCGTCTTGACGCACCCGGCGTCGCGGGGCAACCCTTTGCACATGGCTCCTGCATCCTCCGCCGCATCTACCGTACGCCCGCGTCCCAAGGTGATCGTCACGCGGCGACTGCCGCAGGCGGTGGAAACCCGCATGGCCGAACTGTTCGATGTCGAGCTCAACCTGAGCGATGTGGCGTTCACGCAAGGCCAGATGGCCGATGCGGCGCGGCGTTGCGACGTGCTCGTCGCCACCGTCACCGACGAGATCGACGCCGCGGTATTTTCGGCCGCCAGCGAGACCGGGCGGTTGAAACTGCTCGCCAATTACGGCGTCGGCACCGATCATATCGACCTGGCGGCGGCGCGCGCCGCCAAGGTGGTGGTCACGAACACGCCGGGGGTTCTGACGGACGATACCGCCGACATGGTGATGGCGCTGATCCTGTCGGTGCCGCGCCGGCTGGCGGAGGGCGAAAAACTGGTGCGCTCCGGCGAATGGCGTGGCTGGTCGCCGACGGGGATGCTCGGGCATCGCATCACCGGCAAGCGACTCGGCATTATCGGCATGGGCCGCATCGGCCGCGCCGTGGCGACGCGGGCGCGCGGCTTTGGCCTGACGGTGCATTATCACAACCGCCACCGGCTGCCGGCCGAAGTCGAAGCCGAGCTTGAGGCGAATTGGTGGGACAATCTCGATGCGATGCTGGCGCGCGTCGACATCATCACCATCAACTGCCCGCACACCCCCGAAACCCACCATCTGATCGGCGCCGCGCAGTTCGCGCTGATGCAGCGGCAGGTCTATATCATCAACGCCGCGCGCGGCGAGATCGTCGACGAGAATGCGCTGTGCGACGCGCTGGCGGCAGGGCAGATCGCCGGCGCCGGGCTCGATGTGTTCGAGAATGAACCGGCGATCGATCCGCGGCTGCTCGAATTGCCCGGCGTCGTGCTGATCCCGCACATGGGCAGCGCGACCTTCGAAGGGCGCCAGGCGATGGGGGAGAAGGTCATCGCCAATATCCGCGTCTGGGCGGATGGGCATCGGCCGGCGGATCAGGTTTTGGAGGGGTGGGTCTGAACGCGGCCGCACGCAGCGCAAGCTGCGCGCGGACTCGCGCCAGACCGGCCGGCGGGGCGGGCGAATTCCTCGCCCGAACCCGTCCGACGCCAGCATGGGCTTTGCCCATGCCCTTGCTTGCTTTGGCTTGCTTTTCGTTGGCCTTGCCCGCCGCAGCCAGCGTCAGTCGCCCGTGAGAATCCTGTCGACGAGCTGCTTCACCGTCGGGACAAAGCCGTTCGAATAGAAGGGATCGGTGGCAAAGCGAAAGGCGCTGTGGCCGCCGAACATCAGATTCTGTTCGGTATCGCAGCCATGCGCGATGTCCTGCAGGGTCTTCTGGATACAAAAGCTGCGCGGGTCGGCCAGGCGCCCGGTGGTGTTGGTGTCGTTGTCGGCCCAGCTTGAAAAGCCGCATTGCGACAGGCAGCCCATGCAGTCCGACTGGTCCTTGCGGACAATGGCCTTTTCTTCGGCGGAGACGAAGACCAGCGTGTTGTCGGGGGTTTTGAGCGCATCGGTGCAGCCGGCGCCGAACCATTCTCGGGCGCGCAGCAGGTCATCGCGGGTGACATAATATTTCTTGCGGCCGACGCCGACGTCGAGAAGATATTGGTGGTCGCCGGTGGCGGCGGTGGAAAAGGCGATCTGGCGTTCCGACCGGCCTTCGAGCGTGCGCAGAAACGGGTTGCGCACCGCGCTCGAATAAAACCCCGTCGGCGAGAATTTGTGCAGACTGATGTCGCCTTCCTTGAGCGTCATCAACCGCGCCTTCCAGCCTTCCGGAATCGGGCTTTCCTTGGTCAGCAACGGCCGCGTGCCGAACTGGAAGACGATCTGGCCAAGCTCGGGATTGTCGAGCCAGTCGGTCCATTCGCGCAACGCCCAGACCCCGCCGGCCATGATGATCGGCACCGAATCGGCGATGCCCGCTTCGCGCATCACGGCGCGCAGGTCGCGGACGCGCGGCAACGGGTCCTGCGGCACCCGCGGGTCTTCGGCGTTCGACAGCCCGTTGTGGCCGCCCGCCAGCCACGGGTCTTCATAGACGACGGCGCCCAACCATTCGGCGGCCTTGGAATAGGCGCGCTTCCACAGCGCCCGAAAGGCCCGGGCGCTGCTGATGATCGGATAATAATAGACGCCGTGGTGCGCGGCGATTTCGGACAGCTTGTAGGGCATGCCGGCGCCGCAGGTGACGCCGTTGATCAGCCCCTTGGTGCGGCCAAGGACGCCTTCGAGCACCCGCTGGGCGCCGCCCATTTCCCACAGCACGTTGATATTGATGGCGCCATGGCCGCGCGACAGTTCCGACGAGGCCATTTCATAGGCGCGTTGCACCTGCTGGACGGCGCCATCGATGGCATATTCGACGAGTTCCTCGTGGCGCTCGCGGCGGGTGAGGGCGTGATAGACTTGCGGGATGATGCGGCCGGTGGGATCATAGCTGTCGGCGTTGACGGCGGAGATGGTGCCGACACCGCCGGCGCGCGCAAAGGCCCCCGACGACAGGTGGTTGGTCGCAGCGACGCCCTTGCCGCCTTCGACCAGCGGCCAGATCTCGCGGCCGCCCATGGTTATCGTCTTCACGCCGTTGAGCATCGTCATCCGTTCCCACCGCGCCTGCCCGCGCCCTTCGGCGCTGCTATAGGACGACAATAGCGTAAATGCGCGCGAAAATGTACGCTGCCCGCGACATCGCGGTGGAATGCCCGTCGGCGGCCCGGCCATGCAGCCAAGGTTCAGAATAGGTGGTGTCTGGTTCGGCGGTGCGCCAACGATGCGCCCGGGGGACAGCCATGCCGAAAAGCCTTTCGAAATTTTGCCTGGCCGCGCTCGCGCTGGCATCATCACCGGCCGGCGCGGCGCCGGCGAGCCTCGAAGCGGCGGTGATCGACGAGATCAATTTCGCGCGCACCCAGCCGCAGGATTATGCCGATATGCTGCGGCGTTATCGCGGCAACTTTGATGGCAATGTCGTCGATGATCCCGACGAGCCGGGGGTCCATACCACGCATGAGGGCGTCCGGGCGGTCGACGAGGCGATCGCCTTTATGGAACGGCAACGGCCGCTGCCGCCGCTGGCGTCTGGCCGGACGCTGGCGCTGGCGGCCGGCGATCATGCGGCGGCACAGGGCCGGCGCGGTGATTTCGGTCATGTTTCGGCGGGCCTGACGCCGGGACAACGCGTCGCGCGGCGCGGTGGCGGCATCTATGTCGCCGAAACCATCGCCTATGGCTTTGCCACGCCGATCGCCATCGTCCGCCAGTTGATCGTCGACGATGGCGTCGCCGGTCGCGGCCACCGCGCGATCATCTTCACCTCCAGCCTGCGCCATGCCGGCGCCGGTTGCGGGCCGCACCCGATGTACACCACCATGTGCGTCGTCGATTTCAGCCCGACGCCCGACGGCCGCTTCGGCCCGCCGGCGACTGCCGGCCGATCCGGCCTGCCGGTAACCGCCGGTCGAACCAGCGCACAGGTAAACACCGCGCGCGCCGTCAACCCCCGCCGCGACGACCGGGACGAGGACGACGCGCTGGATGAGCAGGACGAGCGCGTCGGGCTGCGGTAACGGCGCAGGATCGCGGGCACCGGAGAGGACATCATGAAAAAGGGCCGCCCGTTGCCGGGCGGCCCTTCGTCATTTGACCAGGCCGAAGCCCTTAGTCGCGCGAGCCGGTCAGGAAGTCCGGAAGGCTGCCACCTTCCGCGGCATCCGCGAGCGGAGCACGTTCCGGGCGCGGGCCGCGATCACCTTCGCTGCGGGGCGCGCGGTCGTCACGGCGGGGACCGCGATCGCCTTCGCTCCGGGGGCCACGATCGTCACGGCGCGGACCACGATCACCACCGCCACCATCACGGCGCGGGCCGCGATCCGAACGCGGAGCACGGTCTTCGCCGCCTTCACGCGGCGGGCGCGTGTCGGCGATTTCCTCGCCGGTTTCCTGGTCGACGAGACGCATCGACAGGCGGACCTTGCCGCGATCGTCGATGCCGAGAACCTTGACCTTGACGGCCTGGCCTTCGGTCAGCACGTCCTTGACGACCGAAACGCGCTCGTTCTTGATTTCCGAGATGTGGACGAGGCCGTCCTTGGCACCCATGAAATTCACGAACGCGCCAAAATCGACCATCGACACAACCTTGCCGGTGTAGACCTTGCCGACTTCGGCTTCCTGGGTGATGCCTTCGATCCACTTGCGCGCGGCGGCGATCTTTTCCGGATCGGCCGAAGCGATCTTGACCGTGCCGTCGTCGTCGATATCGACCTTGGCGCCGGTGGTGGCGACGATTTCGCGGATGACCTTGCCGCCGGTGCCGATGATGTCGCGGATCTTGTCCTTTGGCACCTGCATGGTTTCGATGCGCGGTGCGTGCGACGACATTTCCTCGCGGGTGTGGTCGAGCGCCTTGGCCATTTCGGCAAGGATATGCTCACGCCCGGCCTTGGCCTGGTGCAGCGCGACCTTCATGATCTCCTCGGTGATGCCGGCGACCTTGATGTCCATCTGCAGGGCGGTGACGCCTTCGCTGGTGCCGGCAACCTTGAAGTCCATGTCGCCGAGATGATCTTCATCGCCAAGGATGTCGCTGATGACGGCGAATTCCTTGCCTTCGAGGATCAGCCCCATGGCGATGCCGGCCACCGGACGGAGCAGCGGAACGCCGGCATCCATGAGGGCGAGCGAAGCGCCGCAGACCGTCGCCATCGACGACGAACCGTTCGATTCGGTGATGTCGGCAAGGACGCGCAGCGTGTAGGGAAAGGCTTCCTTGGTGGGCAGCACCGGGTTGATGGCGCGCCATGCCAGCTTGCCATGGCCGATTTCGCGGCGACCGGGGGCACCAAAGCGACCGACTTCACCGACCGAATAGGGCGGGAAATTATAGTGCAGCATGAAGCGTTCATAACGCAGGCCATCAAGGCCATCGATCATCTGCTCGGCGTCGGCGGTGCCGAGCGTCGTGGTGACGATCGCCTGGGTTTCGCCGCGGGTGAACAGCGCCGAACCATGGGTGCGGGGCAGGAAACCGACCATCGCTTCGATCGGGCGAACCGTCGTGGTGTCGCGGCCATCGATGCGGCGGCCTTCCTTGATGATGGCGGTGCGGACGATATCGGCTTCGAGCTTCTTGACGAGCTTGGAGGCCTTCAGCGCTTCGGCGGGGGCGGTGTCCTTGAACAGCGCCTTGACGGTCGCCTTGGCGACGCCAAGCGCCGACTGGCGATCGGCCTTGGCGATGATCTTGTAGGCGTCGCCGATGGCATCGCCGACGGCATCCTTGATCTTGCCGAGCGCCGAGGTGTGATCGTCGATCTTCAACTCCCAAGGATCCTTGGCGCCGGCTTCGGCGAGACGGATGATCGCGTCGATCACCGGCTTGGAGTGGTTGTGGGCGAACATCACGGCGCCGAGCATGACGTCTTCCGAAAGCTCCTTGGCTTCGGATTCGATCATCAGGATGGCGTCCTGGGTGCCGGCATAGACGAGTTCGAGTTCGCCTTCCTTGACTTGCGCCTTGGTCGGATTGAGGAGGTACTGGCCATCGACATAGGCGACGCGCGCGGCGGCGACGGGGCCCATGAACGGCACGCCCGACAGCGTCAGCGCGGCGGAAGCGGCGATGAGCGCGATGATGTCGGCTTCGTTCTCGGAATCGTACGAAAGCACCTGCGCGATGACGAGGACTTCATTGTAGAAGCCTTCGGGGAACAGCGGGCGCAGCGGGCGATCGATGAGGCGCGAGGTCAGCGTCTCTTTCTCGGTGGCGCCCCGTTCGCGCTTGAAGAAGCCGCCCGGAATGCGTCCGGCAGCCGAATATTTTTCCTGATAGTGGACGGTCAGCGGGAAGAAGTCCTGCCCTTCCTTGACCGACTTTGCAGCGGTGACCGCGCACAGGACAACAGTTTCGCCATAAGTGGCGAGGACCGCGCCGTCAGCCTGACGGGCAATGCGGCCGGTTTCCAGCGTGAGGGTCTTTCCGCCCCATTCCAGGGATACGGTTTTGACGTCGAACATGGTATTTCCTTCAGCCCGCGAGCCCTATTGCCGGCGGGGTTTGCTGCCGGGGTAGTGCCGTCCCGGTCCGGTGCGGGGCCATTCGTGCCCCTGGGGCCCTCACCGAACTGTGAGCGGCCCCGATGCGATAAGCGGCCCACCATGGGGCCGCTTCACTTGTTCTTACTTGCGCAGGCCAAGCTTTGAAATCAGCGCGTTATACCGGCCGACATCCTGTTTCTTCAGGTAGTCGAGCAGGGTGCGGCGCTTGTTCACCATCATCAGCAGGCCACGGCGGGAATGGTTATCCTTGTGGTGGGCCTTGAAGTGATCGGTCAGCGTGACGATGCGGCTGGTCAGGATCGCGACCTGGACTTCCGGCGAACCGGTGTCGCCCGACTGGCGCGCGTTGTCCT
>JANNJH010000015.1:0-3648 GCA_031405775.1 Sphingomonadales bacterium
CGAAGTCGAGGCTTATCAGGAAGTCGCGCGTCGCCTGGGGCTGATGCCCGAGGACGAATCGGCGGTCCTCGACCTTGACGAACATCGCAAGTCACGCGGCAAATAACCGGCCATTCGCCGGGACACGGTCCGGTGTTCGCGAGGCATCGTGCAGGGTCTCGCCGGTGATTCGCCGCCGATCGATGGCGAATCATCGGCAGCTTAGGCCCGCTTGCCTCGCTCGCGGCGAGGGGAGAGGGGTGGACGACTGCCCCGCTGTCTCCTAAACGCTGGCCGATGAAAGCCCGTATCACCATCACCCTGAAACCCGGCGTGCTCGATCCGCAGGGGCGCGCCATCCAGAACGCGCTGGGCGGCCTTGGCTTTGCCGGCGTCGATGGCGTGCGGCAGGGCAAATATATCGAGCTCGACCTCGCCGATGGCACCAGCGAAGCCAGCATCGACGAGATGTGCCGCAAGCTGCTCGCCAACACCGTCATCGAGAATTACCGGATCGAAATCCTGTGAAGTCGGCGGTTATCGTCTTCCCGGGCTCGAATTGCGACCGCGACCTGGCGGTGGCGCTCGAAGCGATCAGCGGCACCGCGCCGGTGATGGTCTGGCACCGCGATGCGACGCTTCCCGAAGGGCTCGACCTGATCGCGCTGCCGGGCGGTTTTTCCTATGGCGACTATCTGCGATCCGGCGCGATGAGCGCGCGGTCGCCGGTGATGCAGGCGGTGATCGCCGCCGCCGGCGAGGGCCGCGCTGTTCTGGGGGTGTGCAACGGTTTCCAGGTGTTGACCGAGGCGGGGCTGTTGCCCGGCGCCTTGATGCGCAATTCGGGGCTTGATTTCGTCTGCCGCGACGTGGCGTTGACGATCGAGAATTCGCAGACGATGTTCACCAGCCGCTATGACGCCGGCGAGACGATCCGCATTCCGGTGGCGCATCATGACGGAAATTATGTCGCCGATGCCGAAACGCTCGACCGGCTGGAGGGCGAAGGCCGGGTGGTCTTGCGCTATGCCGAAAGCGTCAATGGCTCGGCGCGCGATATCGCCGGGATCGTCAATGCCGCGGGCAATGTGCTGGGGCTGATGCCGCATCCCGAGCGGATGATCGAGGCCGAACACGGCGGCAGCGATGGCCGGCGGATGTTCGAGGCGCTGAGCGCGGCGCTGGGCTGACTCGGTAGCCGTTACTCCCTCTCCCGCTTGCGGGAGAGGCGACACGCGCGGCGTCGCGAAGGCGACCTCCGTCGCGCGCGGCGGGTGAGGGTGTGCCCACGCTTGCCGAAAGAAAGAACACCCTCACCCGGGCCGCGCCAAGGGGCGCGTCTCTCGCCTCTCCCGCAGGCGGGAGAGGGGGACGATTAGCTCAGACCCGCGTCCTGAACGGCGTGAAATCGGTTTTCGTGTCGAAGACATCAAGGCCTTCGGCGCGCTTGAAGAAGGCGATAATGCGGTAGGTGACCGGGGTGAGAATGACCTCCCACAGCACTTTGAGCAGATAGTTGGTGACCATGACCTTGATGACCAGGCTGGTTTCCCAGACGCCGAGGAAGGCCAGCGGGTAGAAGATCAGGCTGTCGACGCCCTGCCCGACCAGCGTCGAGCCGATGGTGCGCGTCCACAGATGCTTGCCGCCGGTGATGACCTTCATGCGGGCGAGGACGAAGGCGTTGGCCATCTCGCCGGCCCAAAATGCCATGATCGAGGCGAGGAAGATGCGCGGAACCTGGCCGAAGACTTCGGCGAGCGCGACTTGGCCCTTCCAATCAGGCGACGCCGGCAGCGCGACGACGACAAACGCCATGCCGGCGGCGAACAGCGAGGCGCCAAAGCCGACCCAGACGATTCGGCGGGCGCGGGCAAAGCCATAGACTTCGGTGAGGACGTCGCCGAGGACATAGGACAGCGGGAAGAACAATATGCCGGCGCCAAAGGTGACCGTGCCAAAGAAAGGCACGCTGAGCTGCGCGGGCTTGCCGGCGCCGATGAGGTTCGAGCAGATCAGGATGACGACGAACGCCGCCATGGCGAAGTCGTAATAGCGCAGTTGCCGGCCGGCGAGGGCGGCGGCGTCGACGGCGACGATGCCGGCGGGCTCAAGGGTCTTGGCGATGTCCATGCGGCGTCGGTCTCCTCGGCGGGACTTTAGCGCGTGGTGGCGAGCGGGGAAGCCCATTCACGGGCGCGGGGGTGGATCATCCCAGCCGGTCGCGCATGGCATACCACAGCATCCCCAGCACATGCAGCGGCCCGCGCAGGCCTGCGCCGCCGGGAAACGCCCCCGGCGCGACAGCGGCGAAGCGATCGAAGCGCGTGGTGTTGCCCGCCACAGCCTCGGCGAGCAGCGCGCCGCCCAGCGTCGACAGGATCGCCCCTTGCCCCGAATAGCCATGCGCCCATAGCACCGGCCCGTCGCGGCCCAAGTCGGGGAGCCGCGACCGCGTCACTGAGACCAGCCCGCCCCAGCCATGCTCCAACGGCACGCCGCGCAATTGCGGGAAGCTGCGTTCGAGGAACGGTCGGACAAAGCCCCTGATATCGGCGGGCGGGGCGCGGGTGTAGCGTTCGCCGCCGCCGAACATCAGCCGGGCGTCGCCGGTCAGCCGGAAATAATTGACGACGAAGCGCGCGTCCGACACCGCGACGTCGTTGGCGATGATGGCGCGCGGATCGGGCAAGGGCGCCGTGGTGACGATGTAATTGGCGACCGGCATGATGCGGCTGTTGACCCTGCGATCAAGGCCGCTGAGCAACGCGTCGCCGGCAAGCACCGCCTGTCGCGCATGGACCACCCCGCCGGCGGCACCGACCGTCACCCCGCCGGCGGTGCCGACCGTGACGCCGCGCGCCGTTCGGACCAGCGATTGCGCCAGCGAATTTTCGAACAGCATCGCGCCCGACGCCGCCGCCGCGCGCGCCAGCCCGAGCGTATAGTTGAGCGTGTGGGAATGCCCGCCGCCGGCATCGAACAGTGCGCCGTGAAAGGCGGTGGCGACTTCGGCGCGGGCTTCGCTCGCCGACAGCAGCCGGGTTGCGCGATAGCCCATGACGTCTTCGAGCGCCCGCGCCTCGGCTTCGAAATCGCGCATCTGGCCGGGCTTGACCGCGCCGTGGAGGTGCCCGGTCAGCCGCAGGTCGCAGTCGATCGCATGGCGTTCGACCAGCGCCGCCACCAGCGTTCGGGCTTCGAGCGCGAGGTCGAACAGCGCCCGCGCCCGCTCGGGGCCAAAGGCGGCGACCAGTCGCGGGCGAATTGCACCAGCTTGTTGGCCGGCAAGACCTTGCCGCGCAGCACGCCGTTCATGTCGGGGATGAGGCATTCGACCTCGTTGATGCCCCGGCTGCGGATCCATTCGGCGATATCGGCCATGACACACCTGCTGCCGGTCGGGGGACGATGCGCGCCGGCACTCGCAGCGTCGCCGCAGGCCCGTCCGCGCCGGTGACGGGTCGCTGCGACAGTGATAACAGCTTGCCCGTGCCGGCGCCTAGCCTGTTCCGCCCTCGCCGATCACCGCATCAACTGACGGCGAAGTTTTTCGTCGCGAAATCCCAGTTCAGATGGCCGGCGACGATGGCATTCATGTCCGCGCCCTTCATGTCGCCCATCATCTTCATGATGTCGTCTTTCTTGGCGGTGATGCTCTTGATCATG
>JANNJH010000016.1:0-3645 GCA_031405775.1 Sphingomonadales bacterium
CGCCACCGGCTCGGGCTTCATCCAGGCCACAGCGACGATCAACAGCGCCGAAACGCCGAACAGCCAGCCCCAGATTGCCCAGGGTCCAAAGCGATCGATGAGCATGCCGACGGCGCTCGATCCGACGACGAACGCCGCCGACGCGAGGCCGCGGGCCACGCCATAGCGCGGCCAGCCAGTTTTGGTCAGCCGCAACAGCGCCGCCTCGACGACGGGGACAAGGCCCCAGAACGCCACGTCGATCAACAGGATGATGACGAAAACCGCGGCAAAGCCGTGGGCGAACCAAAGTGAGCCGAAGCCCAATGTCATCAGCCCGGCGAACAGGAACATCGGCGCGCGGCGATCCTTGCGGCCCTCGGCCCAGGCGGCGGTCAGCGGCCCGGCGACGATGCGCGAGAAGCCGCCGATGGCGAGCACCAGCCCAATCTGCAACCCCGAAAAGCCATGCGCCTTTTCCAGCCACATCGGCAGGAACGGAATCAGGCAGCCGAAGCCGGCAAAAAACAGGCAGGCGAGCCATGTGGCGCGCACGCCCGCGGACCATGGTGGCCGAGCGAGATTGGAAAGCGGCGATTCGACCATGGGCCACCATGGCGACGCCGCGCCGGCTTGTCATCGATCCCGCGTGCGCGCTGGTCACGCGGCGCGATGGCCTATTCGAGTTCGAACACCATCGTCACGTTGATCGTCAGCGCGACTTCACCGGGGGCGACCGGCGTCTGCGCCGAGTCCATCTTTTCAGCGCGGGCCATCATCATCATCGGTCGCGGCGGTTCGTAACCGCCGCTCTCGGTGATCGAGGCGATGCGCTTGACGCGCAACCCGCTGGCCCTGGCGTAAAGCTCGGCCCGCGCCCGCGCCGTCGCCACGGCCGCCAGCCGCGCCTCGTCGAGCGCGGCATCGGCGGCATCGACGCGGAAATTCGGGCCGCTGATCTGGTTGGCGCCAACCCCGACCAGCGTGTCGAGCAGCCTGCCGGTATCGGCGATGCGGCGGATGCGCAACGCCACGGTGTTGCTCGCCTGATACCCGGTCAGCACCGGCGGCAGGTTGTTTTCATGGCGATATTGCGGCTGCAGGCTGAGCCCCGAGGTCTGGATGTCGCGATCGGCGACCCCGGCCTTGCGAACCGCGGCGACAACGGCGCTCATGCGCGCCGCATTCTCGCTCATCGCGGCGGCAGCGGTCGGCGCCATGGTGACGACACCGCCTGAAACCTCGGCGATATCGGGGGCGCGCGTTGTCCGGCCCTCGGCGGAGATGCTGAGCGTGGTTGGCGCCGGTGTCACAGGCACGGATTGTGCCGACGCCGACCCCGACGTTGCCGCCGCGATGCCGATCGCCGCCGCGGCGGCGAGCCAGTTGCGCTTGTTCATGCGATATCCTCGAAATCGTGGCGATGAAACGCCTGCACAACCACCGGGTTGCACTGACGGCGCTGAAAATCGTTCATCGAGGCTTTCGCAAGGCTGAACGCCGTCGCGATGCGATCAGCCGGAGCGGTTGCGCTGCAACAGCCTGTAGACCCAGAGCAAGAGCATCGCGCCGACGATCGACATGATCCAGCCCGGCGCGTCGTCATCATACCAGCCGAACAGGCTGTTGCCGATGAAACGCGCCACGAACGAGCCGGCGACGCCGATCAGGATGGTGACGAGGCAACCAGCGGGCCGCGGTCCCGGCGAAAGCCAGCTGGCGAGGATGCCGACGATCAGGCCGACGAAGGCGGTACCGATGAATCCAAGCAACGTCATGACGGCCAGCTCCCTTTCCCGGCGCATTGCCTGCGCCGCGATTGCCCAAGCCTGCTCCTTCGTTTCGGCAAAGGCAAATCCGGCCGGCCGCGCGGCGGTCCGCCCCGCGTCAAAGCCTCGCTGGCGATCCGTCGAGTGCGACTCAAAATAGGCCTTCGCAGCAACCCGGTGATGGGGTATGAAGGATTTGCAGATGGTGACGTATTCGGACAATACAGTCGCGTCGCAAGGACCGTTAGAGCATGAACATGTACAACAAGTTGCCCGACCCAGCTGCGGCAGACGGTTACGCCTTTCCGGCGGTGGGCAGCGATGGAACCGCCGGCACCCGCCGCTGGCTGCGGCCGCTGTTGATCGCGCTCGTCGTGCTCGCGGTCGGATTCGGCCTGTGGAAGGCATTCGCGCCCAGGCCCGTCGTCGCGCCGCAGACCACGACGCCGCCACAGGTCACCGTCGTCACTCCCGGCACGACCGCCGTCGCCGACGTGGTGACGGCGCCCGGATCGATCGCGGCGCGGCGCGACGCCGCTGTCGGTGTCCAGGGCGAAGGCGGTCGCGTCACGCAGGTGCTGGTCGATCCCGGCCAGTCGGTTGCCAAGGGCCAGGTGCTGGCGCGCATCGACAATGTCGTCCAGGTCCAGCAGTCAATCCAGCTTGCAGCATCGGTCCGCGCCGCCGAGGCCGACGCCCGGCTGGCGCAGGCCGATCTGACCCGCGCCGAGGCGCTGGTGTCGAAGGGCTTCATTTCCAGGGCCGATATCGATCGCCGTACCGCGACGCGTGACGGCGCCCGCGCCCGCGTCGCGGTGGCGCAGGCCCAGCTTGCCGAAAACAACGCCCGCATCGCGCGGCTCGACGTCCGCGCGCCGGCCGCCGGGCTGGTGCTGTCGCGCTCGGTCGAAACCGGGCAAGTGGTGTCGCCGGGATCGGTGCTGTTCCGCATCGCCGCGGGCGGCATCCTCGAAATGCGCGCGCAGGTTGCCGAACAGGACATGGCGCGGTTGAAGCCCGGAATGGCCGCCAGCGTCACGCCGGTCGGTTCGACCACGCAATATCATGGCCGCGTCTGGCTGCTCGATCCGGTCATCGACGCCGTAAGCCGCCAGGGCATCGCCCGCATCGCGCTGGCCTATGCCCCCGGCCTGCGCGTCGGCGCCTTTGCCCGCGCCCGGATCGCCGCCGGCGAAACCACCCGCCCGGTGTTGTCGCAAGCGGCGGTGCAGGTTGACGAGCGCGGCAGCTATGTCCTTATCGTCGGTGCCGGCAACAAGGTCGTGCGCCGCGGCGTCAGCATCGGAACCGTCGGCGACCAGGGCGTCAGCATCGCTTCCGGCCTGAACGGCACCGAGCGCGTCGTCGCCAACGCCGCCGCGTTCCTGCGCGAAGGCGAAAAGATCAGCCCCGTCGTCGCCAAAGCCCGGTAAGGCCAAATCGATGCGCAATATCTCCAGCTGGTCGATCAAGAACCCGGTTCCGGCGATCGTGCTGTTCATCATGCTGACGCTGGCGGGCGTCGTCAGCTTCATTTCGATGCGCATCAACGATACGCCCGACATCGATTTCCCGGCCGCCATGGTGATCGTCAACCAGCCCGGCGCGGCGCCCACGGAGCTTGAGACCCAGGTCACCCAGCGTGTCGAGGCCGCGATGCGCGGCATCAACGGCGTCGACGAAATCACCTCGGCGGTCAGCGAGGGCGTGTCGCGCACCACCGTGCAGTTCGCCATCGGCACGCCGGTCGATCGCAGCGTCAACGATGTCCGCGATGCCATCGCCAACATCCGCAGCGACCTACCGCAGGGCATCCTGCAACCGCAGGTCCAGCGCATCGACATTGTGGGCGGCCCGATGAGCTATATGGCGGTCGAAGCGGTTGACATGACGATCG
>JANNJH010000017.1:0-4909 GCA_031405775.1 Sphingomonadales bacterium
GTCCGCGCATTCGCGCGGGTCAGTCGCGCCAACGACGACGTTCCTCGAGTTCGAATTCCACCGGGCCGCCTCGGACGAAGTGCTCGCCATGATCGACGAGCGCCCGGCGGACGCGCCATTCGCCTATGTCGTGACCCCCAATGTCGATCATGTCGTGCGGCTTGAGCGCATCCGGTCCGACTTGTGGCCGGCGTATCGCCGCGCCTGGCTGACGCTTTGCGACAGCCGTATCCTGGCCAGGCTGGCGGCCATGGCCGGGGTGCAACTGCCGATTGTCACCGGCAGCGACCTGACGGCGGCGTTGTTCGAGACTGTCGTGCGGCCGGGCGATCGAATCGCCATCCTTGGCGGCTCGACCGCGATGATCGCCTGCATCCGTCAACGCTATGGGCTGACCAATGTCGTCCATTACAATCCGCCGATGGGCTTCATCAACAACGCCTTGGAGCGCGCCCACGCCATGGCGTTCCTGCTCGACGCCAATGCGCGGTTCAGCTTCCTGGCGGTCGGTTCGCCGCAGCAGGAAATCCTCGCCTATCGCGTCGCCGATAGCGGCGTGGCGACGGGGGTCGGGCTGTGCGTCGGCGCCAGCCTGGAATTCCTGAGTGAAGACAAGTCGCGCGCGCCGCAGGTCCTGCAATCGCTGGCGCTCGAATGGCTGTATCGGCTGGCGATGGAGCCGCGGCGCATGTGGCGGCGCTATCTTGTCGATGGGCCGCGAATTTTTGCGATCTTCCAGCACTGGCGCCGTTCGGCCTGAGCCTGTTACTGCCGCAACTGTTCGGCGAGCATCGCGGCGCTGCGCGTGCTGCTGAAGGCGGTTTCCACCTTGGCGCGGCCGGCGGCGGCAAGGCGTGCGGCGCGGTCGGGATCGCGGGCCAAGGCTTCGATGGCATCGGCAAGGGTCGCCGGCTGGCGCGGCGGTACCAGCACGCCTTGGGTGCCGTCATCGACCAGTTCGGGCACGCCGCCGGCGCCGGTAACGACCACGGGCAATGCCATCGCCATCGCCTCCATGATGGCGACGCCCAAGGGTTCGGCAAGGCTGGCGAGTGCGAAGATATGGGCGCGATCGAGGCCGCCGCGAATCTCCGCCTCGCTGACGGCGCCGAGCAGTCTGGCGTTGTCGCCGAGCCCCAGCGCGTCGATCCGCAATTCGAGGTCGCGGCGATAGCCGGTGCCGCCGGCATCGTCTTCGCCGGCGATGGCCAATTGTGCGTCGATACCGCGCCGACGCAGCAGGGCGACGGCTTCGACAAGGTCGGCATGGCCCTTGCCGGGGTTGAGGCGGCCGCATGAAAAAAGCCGCAGCGGGCCGGCGCCGGTCCAGGGGGCATAGGGCGCCGAGCGATTGAACTTGTCGAGTTCCACTCCCATCGGGGCCAGCGCCAGCCGTGGCGGCAGGAAGCCGGCGAGTCGGGTCGTGGCTTCGGCGACGAGTTGCCGGGTGATGATGAGGGCGAAGGCCGCATGGCGCCATTTCTCGCGCTGGTTGGGGCCATAATCGTCGAGCGGGCCGTGGAGGGTGACGCTGTAGGGCAGGCCCGATAAAAGCTTGGCGAACATCGCGATATGGGCGGAATCGCCGCACGAATGGGCATGGACGTGGGTCCAGCCGCGCGAACGGGCGAGGCCGGCGAGGCGGCCACCGAGGGCGGCGAGACCGAGCAGCCGCGCCCGGCGCCGGGGGTCGAGCCCCTGCGCCCGTGCGATCGAGGCGAGGCAGCGGGACCAGCCGGCGGGGGCGGCGCGGGTGAGGGCCATGGCGGCCTGGCCCATGCCGCCGGCATCGATCCGGGCCAGATAGGTGGTGCGCGCCATCGCGTCGGCGGCCCAGTCGTGGGAGATGATCCGCGCCGGCGGCAGCCGGGTCGAGACGAGTTCGGCGTCGATGTCGAGCGCCGGCAGCGCCTGCAGTTCGCGCCAGAAGAAGATATGGGTCTGGCCGGGAAATTCGGGCACCAGATAGCCGATTTTTTGCACGGTCAATTCATCCTTTTGCCGGCGGGAGTGCCGGCGTTGACGAGGTCGCGTGCCACCGGATTGGCGGCGATCCAGTCGGTCAAGGCCCGGTAGCGCGGCGAGCTTTGCTGGTGGACGGTTTCCAGCGCTGACCAATTGCCCCATTTTCCCGGCGTGCTGATGATGCCGAAGTTCATGTACAACGACCCACCAGCGTTTTTGAAGGCGGTGTAGTTCGCCATTTCAAGGCCATGAAATTCGGGCCGGCGCTGCAATTTGGCGAGGAAATCGGTGTAGGCCTGGTTATTGTGCTGCGAGATAGGCGTATATTCGCCAAAGCCGCTTTCGTAGCTGACCAGCCGCAGGCCGCGCTTTCCGGCCTGGCCGGCGTGATAGACATAATAGGGCGCATTGAAGGTGGCTATGCGCTCATGTAGCGCTGCGATGGCGCGGCCATAGCCGCCGTCGGGGTCGCGCCACCAGCCGGTGACGGTCTTCACCGACGCATCTGTGTTCATCGTGCCGTCGTAATAGCCGGTGATGGCATATTCGTCGAAATAGTCGCTGGCGCGGATGTGTGCGCCCTTGGCGTCGCGCCAGTGTTCGGTGTCGAGGCCGAGTTGCTCAAGACCCTTCCAGCCGAACTGCGTGTTGTAGACGACCAGCACCCGCCCGGGGTCGGCGCCGGCGCCGCGTTTGACCGGTTCGCCAAAGACGCGGTTCCAGATCATGCCGACCTGCGCCGCGCGCTTTCCATACCATTCCATCCATTTGACGTCCGGGCCAAGCTCATCGACGGCGCGCGCCGCTGCGTATCGCGATTGTGGAAACACGAAGTTCCAGACCTCGTTGGAAAACTCGACATGGATACGGCGATCGCGGCGTAGATTGTCGCGGACATAGGTGGCAAAGCCGCGGACGTAATCGTCGCTGGCGTTGGTCGGCATGTTGAACCACGGCTCGGCGCCGGTGCGGTTGGCGAGTTCGACCAGCGCCTCAACCGGCAAGCCCCGGCTCTGGTCACCCCATCGCATATCGTCCGGACGGGCCCGATCGGCCCAATCGATCAGCGCCGCGCTGCGCTGCAGTGATTCCTGCGTGATCGGCTTTCCGGCACGGTCGAACATCACGTTGGTGTTCATCCAGTCCATGAAGCGCAGGGTGTGGAACGGCCGGATCTTTTCGACAAACGCTGGATTGAAGGTCTCGCCGGCCTTGAACTTCGGCAGCAGGTCTTCGCGAACGACATGCAGGTCGCGGATATGGTCGCCGGTGCCGGACGGATCGGTGGCGGTGATCTGCAGGTAGAGACTGCCGTTCGACGTCGGCGTGACGAGCATTCGGCCCGGCGATGATTCGATGACTTTCGCCCCACCGATCTCGACGAGACGGAGGCTGCCGCGCCCCGAATAGAGCACGACATAGCGAGCGTCCGCCGGCGCCGCCGGATTGTCGTGCAGGACGTTGAGGTTGACGCGGGTGTAGCGTGCCGGGCTGTTTGTCCCGGGCAGCATCTTGACCCAGCCATGGGAATCAAGGCTGACGCGTTCGCCGGTGTTATACTCCGCATCATTCTGGGGCAGCCAGTGGTCCGCCGACCGGATCAGGTCGATCGTCGGCAGCGCCGGGCTCCAATAGGCCAGGCCATCGAGATTGGTGCCGATGGCGAGGCTGCCGGCGGCCACCGGCGCGGACGTGTCATGTTCGTCGGCGATCGCGGAAAATAGTTTGTCGCTGCACGATGTCGACAGCATGGCCGTGGCGATAACAATGCAGGCTATTGGCCAACGAACAGATATTCCGCCCCGCGCATTATCCTTATTTTTGCCCACAGACATTTCCCTTCTGAAAACCTGTTGGTAGTTTACTTGTCGCAGATGCGTTTTGTTTCTTGATGAATAATGATGACTTCGTGCGTCTATTACCATATCATGATGCGGATGGCGAATATCGTCTTCGGCTCATGGGGGTTCTTGTGGACGCGATGATCGAGATTTTTGATGCTGGCGGTTCGCCCGGCCGGCGATCGTCGGAGCGTGATTATGGGCGGGAGGACTCCCATGCGGCCTAGGGTTCTGCTGTTTGCCGAGACCGCGAACCCGGAATTCGTCAGCGTGCCGTTGATCGCCTGGAGCCTTTCAGAAGCGATCGGCCGCCATGTCGACGTGCATCTGGTCACGCACATTCGAAATCGCGATGCGATCGTGCGGCAGGGATGGCGCGAGGGCATCGACTTTACCGCGATCGACACGGAATGGGTGACGCGCCGCATCTGGGATATGGCGCACCTGCTCGGCGGGCGGGACAACAAGGGCTGGACGATCCACCAGGCGCTGGCGCCGATCGGCTGTTTTGCATTCGAAACCGCCGCATGGCGACGCTTCCTGCCCGATCTCACGGCCGGGTCCTATGACCTCGTCCACCGGGTGACACCGATGAGCCCGACGACGCCGAGCCTGTTGGCGCCGCGCCTGAAGCGGCTGGGCATTCCGCTGGTCGTCGGGCCGGTCAATGGCGGGGTGCCATGGCCGCCGGGTTTTGGCGACCGCATGCGCAAGGAACGCGAGATGCTGTCGTACTTTCGCAACGCTTTCAAGTTGATCCCTGGCTATCGTTCGATGCGGCGCGATGCTGCGGCGATACTGGCGGGGTCGCAGTTCACGCTGTCCGAGCTTCCCGCCGCGACGCGCAGCTTTTACGTTCCGGAAAACGGCATCGATCCGAAGCGTTTTGACAAGCCGCGCACCCGGCCGGCACAGCTGCCGCTGCGAGGGGCCTTTGTCGGCCGGCTGGTGCCTTACAAGGCGGCGGACGTGCTTATCCGCGCCGCCGAGGAGTTGTTGCGCCAAGGCTTGCTGCATCTCGATATCGTCGGCGATGGCCCGGAACGCGCGGCGCTGACGGCGCAGATCGCCGAGCTTGGCCTGACGGGCTGCGTGACCATGCA
>JANNJH010000018.1:0-1282 GCA_031405775.1 Sphingomonadales bacterium
ATCACGGCGGCGCTGTGGAAGATGCTCGGGCTATTGTTCGGCATGTTTGCCGCGGCGACGACCAGCTATGCCGCCATCTATTCGGTTTTCGCCGTGCTGGTGCTGTTCATGATCTGGGTTTTCTCGGGGTGGGTGGTGGTGCTGGTCGGCGCGTCCGTCTGCTACTACCTGCAGCACCCGTCGAACCAGCCTTTAACCCGCAATGTGCGCAACCTCAGCCTGCGCATGAAGGAAAAAATCGCCCTGCAGGCCTGCGCCGAAATCGGGCGCGCATTTTACGGCGGGCGCATGGGGCTATCGCTGCATGAACTGTGCGTCGCGCTGCGAATGCCCGCGCAGGCGGTGTCCGACGTGGTGGAAGACCTCGTGGAATCGGGCGTGCTGGCCGCGACGGAGGCCGCGACGATGCATTACATTCCAGGCCGCCCGTTTGACGATGCGACGGTCGAGGACCTGCTGCAGGCCATCCGCAGCGCCGACGAGCACGGGGTGTTGCAGGTCAAGAAAATCCATGTTTCCGCTGCCGTCGCCGCCGTGGTAAAAATCGGCGACAAGGCTTTGCACGACAAATTCCACAAATATACGCTCAAGCAACTGGCATTAGGGAGTATTGAAGCATGATCCCCCGTTTCACACGAAAGGAAATGGCCGATATCTGGGAGCCGGAAAACCGCTTCCGCATCTGGCTCGAGGTCGAGCTTGCGGCCTGCGAGGCGCAGGCGGAGCTTGGCGTGATACCCAAGGACGCCCCCGCCAAAATCCGCGCGAAGGCCGATTTCGATGTGAAGCGCATTGATGAAATCGAGCGCGAGGTGAAGCACGATGTCATCGCCTTCCTGACCAGCGTCGGCGAATTCGTGGGCGCGGAATCGCGGCATATCCATGTCGGCATGACTTCGTCGGATGTGCTGGACACCAGTTTCGGCCTGCAGCTGCGCCAGGCGTCCGACATCATCATCGCGGATTTGGATAAACTGCTCGTGGCCCTCAAAAAACGCGCCATCGAGCACAAGGATACGCTCTGCATCGGCCGCAGCCACGGCATCCATGCCGAGCCGACGACTTTCGGCCTGAAACTCGCGGGCCATTACGCTGCCTTCGCGCGCGCGAAACAACGCATGATATTGGCGCGGGAGGAAGTATCCACCTGCACGATCTCGGGCGCGGTCGGGACGTTCGCCACCATCGACCCCTATGTCGAAACCTATGTCGCTAAAAAACTGGGGCTCAAGCCCGAAGCTGTGTCGACCCAAGTCATCCCGCGCGACCGCCATGCGGTGTT
>JANNJH010000019.1:0-7317 GCA_031405775.1 Sphingomonadales bacterium
GCCGCCGCAACAACGCCGTCAGGCTGATGATGCCGCCAACGCCCGCGAGCAGCGCCGCGATGGCGAACATGCCGAGCCCGGCCGGCCACGGCAGCACGCCGAACCTGATCGACGGCCCGGCCAGCAGCACCAGCACCGCCGAGGCGATTGTCGCCCGCCCGAAATTGGGGGTCCACGGCCCGTCTTGCAGTCTCGCCATCGTCATTCCCCCTTCGAAGTATCGCGCGCCGCCGCCTCTGGGCGTCAGATCGGAACCCCGCCGGGGACGCGGTTGCGATCATAGGCGAAGGTCTCGGCCTTCGCCGCCGCCGTCCATTCGGTCATCCACGGGTGCGCCAGCATGGCATCGACATAGGCGCGCGCCGTCTTGCTGACCGGCAGGCCATAGCTGTCGATGCGCGTTACCACCGGCGCATACATGATGTCGGCGGCGCTGATCGGTCCGAACAGCCAGGGCAGGTCGGTATCGCTGCCGAAGCGCATCCGGGCTTCGCTCCACAGCGCGTCGATGCGCGCCACGTCGGCGGCGATGGCGTCGGACGCGACAAAGCTCGGGAAGCGTTGCTGAAGATTCATCGGGCAGCCCGAACGCAGCGCCGCAAAGCCTGAATGCATTTCCGCGGTCATTGCATAGCACAGCGCCCGCGCCGGCAGTTCGCGCGGCCAATAGCGATCATGGCCGCCCTTGTCGGCCAGCCACTGGATGATCGCCAGGCTGTCCCACACCGGGGTCTTGCCATCCCACAGCACCGGCACCTTGCCCGACGGCATGCCGTGCTTGGCTTCGCCGCTGATCCATTCGGGCGTGTCCATCGGCACCAGCACCGTCTCGAACGGCAGGATCGACTGTTTGGCCGCCAACCAGCCGCGCAGTGACCAACTCGAATAGCTGCGATTGCCGATGATGATCTTCATGGCAGCCAGCTTAGCCTGCTTCGCCGCGCATCGAAAGGGCGCGTTCTTCGCCGCGCATCGAAAGGCCGCGTTCAGTCTTTCGCGGCGGTCGCCACGGCAGCGCGCAGTTCGGGAATCCCGGCGCCGGTTTCGGCCGATGTCGCCAGCACGATCGGGAAGGCCGCGACATGGGTCTTGGCCACCGCCTCGACGCCCTCCAGCGTTTTCGCCAGCTCCGTCGGCTTGATCTTGTCGCTCTTGGTCAGCACGAGTTGATAGCTGACCGCCGCCTTGTCGAGCATGGTCATGATCTCGCGGTCGACGGTTTTCAGCCCGTGGCGCGCATCGATCAGCACCAGCACGCGCTTCAACACCACCCGCCCGCGCAGATAATCGAAGATCAGCCGCTTCCAGCGGGCAACAAGGTCCTTGGGTGCTTCGGCATAGCCGTAACCCGGCATGTCGACGAGGCGGAAGACGCGTGGTTCGCCGACGTCGAAGATGTTGAGTTCCTGCGTCCGTCCCGGGGTATTCGAGGCGCGGGCGAGGCCGTGGCGACCGGTCAGCGCGTTGAGCAACGACGACTTGCCGACGTTGGAGCGACCGGCAAAGGCGATTTCGGAAACGTCGGGCGCGGGCAGGAAATGCAGTTCGGGGGCCGACAGCTTGAATTCGATGGGGCCGGTGAACAGCCGGCGCGCGTCCTCGATCGCCCAATCGCGGGCCTTGGCGGCCTTGGCGGCAGCCACGGGATCGACCGGGATTTCGCCCGGATCGCCGTCGGGATGTTCGTCGTTCACTTGGTTACCCGCGTCGGTTTGACCGTCACCGTCGCCGCTTCGGGCGGCGTCGCCGGCATCGGGAACTTCCTGATCATATACCATTGCTGGGCGATCGAGATCAGGTTGTTGACGATCCAGTATAATTGCAGCCCGGCGGCGAACGGCGCCATGATGAACATGAACATCCACGGCATGATGGCGAACACCTGCTTTTGCACAGGGTCCATCGGCGTCGGGTTCATCTTTTGCTGCAGCCACATCGTCACGCCCAGGATGATCGGGAAAATGCCGAGCGCGATCAGCGCCGGCGGCGTCCAGTCGATCAGCCCGAACAAATTGAGCGGCGTCAGCGGATCGGGGGCGGACAGATCCTTGATCCACAAGGCGAACGGCTGGTGGCGCATCTCGATCGACACCAGCAGCGTCTTGTAAAGCGCGTAGAAGATCGGAATTTGCAGCACCAGCGGCAGGCAGCCGGCGATCGGATTGACCTTTTCGGCCTTGTACAGCGCCATGACTTCCTGCTGCGCCTTGAGCTTGTCGCCCTTGTGCTTCTCCTGGATGGCCTTCATCCGCGGCGCGACGATGCGCATCTTGGCCATCGATTCATATTGCTTGTTGGCGATCGGGAACAGCGCGACGCGCACGATCAGCGTCAGCCCGATGATGGCGACGCCGAAATTGCCGGTCAGCTTGAACAGCCAGTCGAGCAGCCAGAAGATCGGCTGGGCGATGATGATGAACCAGCCCCAGCTGACCGCCAGGTCGAAATGCGGGATCGCCAGCGTCTTCATGTAGCGATCGAGCAGGCCGACTTCCTTGGCGCCGGCAAAGAAACGCGCCGTCGTTTCGGTGGTGGCGCCCGGCGCGGTGACGATCGCGGGGGCGAGATAGTCGGTCTGGAACTGGTTGCCCGGCGCCGCGGCAAAGCGCGCATCGACCTTGGCCTTCTGGTCGGGGATCAGCGCCGCCAGCCAGTATTTCTCGGTAATCCCGAGCCAGCCGCCAGTGGTCGCATAGCGCAGCGGCCCTTCTTCCTTCAGCTTGTCGTAATTGACCTCGCTGTCGCGCAAGGTGCCGTCCATCACACCCAGCGGCCCGATATGGAGGTTATAGGAATTGGTTTCGGCGCCTTCGCCGAGCCGCGACACCAATCCCCAGGGCTGCACGGTCAACGGCGTCTCGCCAAGGTTGCGGACGCGCTGGCGCATGGTGAACAGGAAATCCTTGTCGACCGCGATGACCTGTTCGAACACCGCGCCGGTCGGCGAGGTCCAGGACAGCGTCACCGGGGCTTCGGGGGTCAGTCGCTCGCTGCTGGCGGTCCACATCGCGTCGGCGGGCGGTGCGCCGGGGCCGGTCCAGCCGAACTGGCCGAAATAGGCATCGGTGGTGCCGCTCGGGCTGAGCAGGCGGATCGGCGGCGAATTCTTGTCGATGGTGACGCGATAGGTCGGCAGCACGAGATCGTCAAAGCGTGCGCCCTTGAGGTTGATCGAGCCCCGCAGACGCGGTGTCACGATGGCAACGCGCGGGCTGGCAGCGAGCACCGCGCCGCGATCGGCCAAAACGACGGTTGTCGTCACACCGGGAACGCCGGCGGTTGCCGTTACGCCGGGAACGCCGGCGGTTGCGGCGACTCCGGGAACGCCGGAGGTTGCGGCGACTCCGGGAACGCCGGCCGGCGCGGTCGCCACACCCGGCGTTGCGGCCGCGGTCACCGCCGGTTTTGGCGCCGGGAAATATTTCTCGCTGATGAAGGTCCAGCCGAGCAGCACCATCGCCGACAGCAGCACGGCAACGATCATGTTGCGGTTGTCTTGGGTCACAAAAGACTCTTCTTCAAAACGGCGGCGAAGCGCAGGTTGCCGGGCCTATAGCCTGTCACGGCACCGGGTCATAGCCCGACGACCCCCAGGGGTGGCAGCGACCGATCCGCCGCACCGCCAGCCAGCCGCCCTTGATGGGTCCGTGACGTCGCAGCGCCTCGATCGCATAGGCCGAACACGAGGGCGCAAAGCGGCAGGTGGGGGGCAGGATCGCCGAAAATGTCAGCTGCCAGAAGCGGATCGGAACGATCAGGATGCGGGTCAGGATTCCGGTTTGTTGGCCTTCGCCTTCGGGCTTCACCGCGCCGCCTTCGCCAGGGCGCGCTGGAGTTCGTCGCGCAGCCCGGAAAAATCGCGCTCGATGCCGGCTTCGCGGCCGATCAGCACATGATCGGCACCGGAAACGCCGCGAACCGGGAATAATTCGCGCGCCAATGCGCGCAAACGCCGCTTCATGCGATTGCGCACGACAGCGCCGCCGATTTTCTTGGTCACCGTGTAGCCGGCGCGAATCGCCGCATTGCCGTCATCGCGCTGGCGCACCAGCAGGATGAACCCCGGCATGACGACGCGCCGGGCCTTGTTGGCGGCGAGGTAATCGCGCCGCAACCGGATCGTCTCCGGCGTCATCGTCGAAACCTAGGCGGAAAGCTTCTTGCGGCCCTGGGCGCGGCGGTTGGCGATGACCTTGCGGCCACCGACAGTCGACATGCGGGAGCGAAAACCGTGGCGACGGGCGCGGACGAGCTTCGACGGCTGGTAGGTACGCTTCATTTCAAAAATCCCGTGGGTTGGGCACGGACGGCGTCCGGACCCGAAATTCAAGAGGCGGCGCATAGGGGAAGACTGCGCTTGAGTCAACCGGCGCTGACTGTTTCAGCCGTGCGCGCTGCCCTCCAGCGCGGAGCGCGCGCTACCGCTAAACTCGACCTTCGTCCCCGCCTTCACCGCCGCCGCCAGCGCGCGCGCGTCCCAGTTGGTCAACCGCACGCAGCCATTGCTTTGCGCCTTGCCGATCATCCGCGGGTCAGGCGTGCCGTGAATACCATAGGTATCGAGCGTCAAGTCGATCCAGGTCGAGCCGACCGGATTGTTCGGCCCTGGCTTGATGGTCAGCTTGACGTTGGGGCCACCGCCACGCGGCTTGAAGGTCAACCGGCTGGGATCAAAGGTATAGTTCGGCGCCGGAGCGATCGCGCGCACCGCCCAGCTGCCCGATGGCGCCGGCCGCTCGCTGCTGCCCACCGTCGCCGGATAGACCGCGACGATCTTGCCGCCCGCATCCATCGCCGTCAGCGCGCCGCGACTCTTGTCGATGGTGATCGACGCCACCGCCGGCAGCGCGCCGCGCGCCGTGTCGGTGACCAGGATCTCCGTTCCGGCGGTGGTGAAATCGACTCCCGGATTCATCGCCTTGAGCAAGGCTTCGTCCATATGGGCGCGCTCGGCGAGCGCTTCGAGCGCCGATGTCCAAGTCATGTTCGGCCGCTCCGCCATCGTCGCGAAATCGCCGGGGGTGACCGGCGCCGCGAACGGCCCGGCAACGTCTTCGGCGGCGATCGTGTAGCTGCGGATCACCGGCGCCGGGTCGCCTGCCACCAGCCGGTCCCACGTCGCCTTGTCGAGCCGCGCGTTGACCGGCAAGCCCTCGGCGGCCTGGAAGGCGCGCACCGCCAGCCGCATGTTGCTCCCGGCCTTGCCGTCGATGACGCCGGGCGAAAAATGCCGGCGGTCGAGCAGCACCTGGGCCCGCACCAGCGCGCGACTGGTCGCGGCGCGGTCGCCGGCGGCCGTCATGCCCTGGCCGTTGACGGCGTCTGCGATGGGGGCGGCCGGCGCCGTCGATGTTGCTGGCGTCGCGGGTGCAACTTCCTGCGCCGCGCCGACAGCAGCGGCGAGGACTAGCGGCAGCAAGGCGGCAACAGCGAGGACGACAGGATTGCGCGACATGGATAACGTCCCCTTGATGGAAACAAATGCGATCGACAGGTGTTGAAGCATCGAAGCTGGCCGGCGGTTCCGTGATCGCAGCATAAAGCAGGCAAGGATGCGATTGGCGATGACCTTGGCGCTGATGTTGCTGTCCGCCACAAGCGCGGCGCGGTCGGCGTGCGCGATCGGCCCGGCGGGGGTTGCGGCGGGTGTCGCGGCGGGGGCCGCGGCGGCGAACACCATGTCGCTGTCGACGCTTTCATGGTCGCCGTTCCGCCGTCCCGAGACCGGCTGGGCGATCTATGCGCCGCGCGTCGCCGCCGAAATCGGCACCATCTGCGGCCCGACGACGCCGGGATTCGCCGCGGCATTGCAACGCTGGCAAGCCGCCAACGGCCTCGATGCGTCGGGCATCCTCGACATCCCGAGCTTTGCCGCGATGAACACAAGCTGGACGCTGCGTCGCCAATTCGTCGTGCAAACGCGCGGCGGTTCCTGCCCGCCACCGCCCGGCGCCGAACGGCTCGCCACCGCGACGCCCGGCGAAAGCTATGGCGGCAAGACCATCATGGTCCGCGCCGATGCGCTGGCGGCGTGGCGTGAGCTGGTCGCCGCGGCGCGCCGGGACATCCCCGGCCTCGCCGGCGATCCGCGCTGGCTGACGATCTTCTCGGGATTTCGCCCACCGCTCGATGATGACCTGCGGTGCATCGTCGATGGCAATTGCCAGGGCGTTTCCCGCGCCGACTGCTCGGCACATCGCACCGGGCTCGCCATGGACGTCTATGTCGGCCAAGCGGAGGGATTGCGCCCCGATTCCTCCGATGATGGCAACCGCCGCGTCATGACCGGCACCGCGATCTACCGCTGGCTGGTCGCCAACGCCGCGCGCTTCGGCTTTGTCAATTATGTCTTCGAACCCTGGCACTGGGAATGGAATGATCCCGCCGCCGCGCCCCCGGCGCCCGCAACAGCACTGCCTTTGGCGCCAGCAACAGCGCCCCCGGCGCCTGCCGCCGCGCCGCCGCCTTCCGCCACGCGCTAAAACCGTCATGCTATCGACAGCGGGCGACGCGCCCGGCATGACGTCGTCATGACCATCTCGCCGCTCGCCCGCCCGTTTCCCGCGCTCGCGCCCATCGCCGGGGTGCGCATCGGCACCGCCACCGCGGGTTATAAACCCCAGAAAAACCCTGACGCCCCGCGCGCCGATGTGACGCTGGTCGAATTCGTCCCCGGCACCGCCGTCGCCGGGGTGCTGACGCAGTCGCGCTGCCCGTCGCCCGAAGTCGAGCTGTGTCGTGCCCGGCTCCCCGGCGGCCGGGCGCGCGGGCTGGTCGTCAACGCCGGCAATTCCAACGCCTTCACCGGCGCCGCCGGGCGCGCCGCCGCCGAGGCGCAATCGGCGCAGGTCGCGGCGCTTTTGGGCTGTGCGGCCGCCGAAGTCTTCGCCGCATCGACCGGCGTCATCGGCGTGCCGTTGCCGCAGGACAAGGCGATCGCCGGCGCCACCGCCGCCCATGCCGGGCTCGGCACCGCCGATTTCGAGGCTGCCACCATCGCCATCGGCACCACCGACACCTTCCCCAAGGCCGCGACCACCGCCGCGATGATCGGCGCGACGCGCGCCACCCTGACCGGCATCATCAAGGGTTCGGGGATGATCGCCCCCGACATGGCGACGATGCTCGGCTTCATCTTCACCGATGCGGCGGTAACGCCGGCGTTCCTGCAAGCAGCGCTTGAGCGCGCCAACGGCCGGACGTTTTCGTGCATCACCGTCGACGGCGACACCTCGACGTCGGACACGGTCCTCGCCTTTGCCACCGGCGCCGCCGGCAATGCCGAGTTGACCGGCTGGGACAGCCCCGGCGCCGATG
>JANNJH010000020.1:0-1291 GCA_031405775.1 Sphingomonadales bacterium
CGACATCGCGCGACGCCAGATCCTTGGCGCTCGGCGCATAGCGTTCCATGAAACGCTCGCCTTGCGAATTGGTCAGATAACCGCCCTCGCCGCGCGCGCCTTCGGTGATGAGAACGCCGACGCCATAGATGCCGGTCGGATGGAATTGCACGAATTCCATGTCCTGCATCGGCACACCGGCGCGGATCGCCATGCCGCCGCCATCACCCGTCGAGGTGTGCGCCGACGTCGCCGAGAAATAGCAACGGCCATAGCCGCCGGTTGCCAGCACGGTCTTGTGGCTGCGAAAACGGTGGATCGAGCCATCGTCCATGTTGATGGCGATGACGCCGCGGCATTCACCATCGACCATGATCAGGTCGATGGCGAAATATTCGATATAAAAGTCCGTCGCGTGCTTCAAACTCTGTTGATACAGCGCGTGGAGCATGGCGTGACCGGTGCGATCCGCCGCCGCGCAGGTGCGCTGCGCCGGTGGCCCTGCGCCCATGTTCTGCATCATGCCGCCGAACGGCCGCTGATAGATGCGCCCGGCTTCGGTGCGGCTGAACGGCACGCCGAAATGTTCGAGCTCGTAAACCGCCGCCGGCGCCTCGCGGCACAGATATTCGATGGCGTCCTGGTCGCCGAGCCAGTCCGACCCCTTGACGGTGTCGTACATGTGCCACGTCCAATGGTCCGGCCCCATGTTGCCGAGCGACGCGGCGATGCCGCCCTGCGCCGCGACGGTGTGCGACCGCGTTGGAAACACCTTGGTGATGCAGGCGGTTTTCAACCCGGCTTCGGCGATGCCCATCGCGGCGCGCAGCCCCGAACCCCCGGCGCCGACGACCACAGCGTCGTAAACATGGTCGATAATCTGATAGCTCGCCGCCATTATGCCGCTCCAAGCGCAATCTTGAGTAGTGCGAAGATGGCCGCTGCCGCCCCCGCCAACACGTAAAAGTTGAGCGCCAGCATCGCGACAACGCGCGCGGCGCCGTGGACATAATCCTCCAGCATCACCTGCACCCCCAGCCGGAGATGCCAGAAAACCGCAACGATGAGCAGCAGCATCGGCACCGCGGCGACAGGCTGCCGCAGCCACAGCGTCACGCTCGAATGGTCGAGCGACGGCAGCCGCACCAACGAAAAGACGAACCACAAGGTCAGCACCAGGTTGGCGACCGCCGTCACCCGCTGCAACCACCAGTGATGCGCGCCGGTCTTGGCCGAGCCAAGACCCCGCACCCGGCCGAGATCGGTTCCTGTGCCCATGATCAGAGCCCCTTGGTCAAGCAGATGGTCGCCC
>JANNJH010000021.1:0-2042 GCA_031405775.1 Sphingomonadales bacterium
ATCGGCGACCATGCGGTTCTTTGCCGTCGGCAGATATTCGCCGATGATCGTTGTCGCGCCGCGCGCCCTGGCGACGGCGACGATTTGCGCCAGCGTGGCTTCCTCCATGCGGCGGCCAAGGACGCGGCAGCTCATCAGCCAGGTGTCGATTTCCAGCACGGCGTCGGCACCGGGTCGCAGGACGACGACGCAGATCATGCCATTGTCGCCGAAGCGGTCGACGAGGCGGATCTGCAACGAGACGACGTCAGGATCGGCTTCGAATGCCGCCACCTCGCGTTCGGTATAGCGGCGGGTGGTGAGGTTGAACTGGTTCGATTTGTTGATCAATTGGGCGATGCGGGCGCGATTGACGGCGTCGAACGGCCGGACATCGGCAACCATTTCAAGCGAATCGAGATAGCCGGCCATGTCGCTGGTGCCGGCAAAGGCGGCGCGTTCGGCGTTGGCGCGATAGGCCTCGGCGCGGACGCGGTCGTCGTCGGCAAAGGCGATGGCTTCGAAATAGCCGGCCGCCGCCAGCGCGCGCGGATACAGCGCCGGGTCCTGCGGCAGTTCGGGAACCGCGACCATCGGCAGTTCGCGGCGGACCTGGGCGCGTTCAACGGGGTTATCGTCGAGGAAGACCAGCGCATCGAGGCCGATGTTGAGCGCCGACGCGATGGCGCGCAGGTTCGTCGCCTTGTCGCCCCAGTTCGCCACGAACACCGCGACATGTTCGTCGCGCAGCGCCATGTCGGGATGATCGCGGAACGGCAGCCGCGCCACATCCTCGTCATTCTTTGAACAGACGGCGAGGACGATACCGCGCTGGCGCAAGTCCAGCGCCAGCTGCTGGATGGCGAGAAACGCTTCGCCGCGGCCCGAACCCTGGCCGATGGCGATGCCTTCGATGCCATCGTCGCCGATGACGCCGCCCCACAACGTGTTGTCGAGATCGAGGACGAGGCATTTGCGCGTCGTGCCGCGGATGGCGCCGAGGACGCGGGCGATGGCATCGGCGGCGATCGGCACCGCATCGGGGCCGATGGCCATCTTGGCGGCGTGCCATTGGCCGGCATCGTGCCATTGATCGAGCCCGACGGAAGCGGCGACGCGCGCCAGGTCGACAAGCACGATGGCCTTGGCCCTGGCCATTTCGACAAGGCCGGCGTTGAAGGCGGTGATCATGGCGTGGACCGAGCCGGCTTCGACGGCGTCATAGCTGCCGAACAGCGGTTCGGCCGGCGGCACCACGGTGGCGACGATGATGCTGCCGCGAACCACGGCTTCGACGCCGACCGTCATGGCGCGGATCATCGCCAGCGCGCCATCGACGGCGCCAGCGGCGTCCTGCGGCGTCATCCGTGGCCGGTCGAGGCCGAGGCTGCGGTGATCGAGGGCGATCAGCACGGCGTCGAGCGGGGCATCGGCCAGCCGGGAATGGAAGTCGCTGGCCGGGTCGATGGCGTCGCGCATGGCGCTGCCATAATCGCCGGCGACGATGCTGGTGAGGACGCGGTGGCGCAACGCCGAGGCGATGATCGCCGGCTGCAGCAGGTCGAGCGTGCCGGCGCCGAGCAGGCCGAGCCGCAGCCGCGCCAGCGGGCCGCGCGCCTCGGGATCGTCGAGATAGGTGCCCGTCGCCGTCGCCAGATGGCCGAGCTGGTTGAGGTCGAGCCGTGCCAGCGCCAGTTCGTAAAGCCGTTCCTCGATGTCGGTGGCGCCCGCGCGCGCGGCGATATCAGTGCCTGCCGCGACCGCGGCGATATCAGTGATCGCCGCGCCCGCGGCGATATCGGCGCGCAAGGCCTTGAGCCGGGCGCGAAAGTCGGCCGGCGGGGCTTGCAGCCAATCAAGGGTCGCGAGCATGATGGCGTTACCGGCCTGGGAGCAGCTTCAGGGTCACGCGATCTTCTTTTCGATGGTGCGGACAAGATCGCCGACATTTTTCAGCTCGGTGATTTCCTCGTTGAGGAACTTGAAATTGAACATCCGCTCCAGCGTGATCATGAAGCGGATATGGCTCAGGCTGTCCCACTCCTCGATGTCGTCGGCGCTCG
>JANNJH010000022.1:0-1354 GCA_031405775.1 Sphingomonadales bacterium
ATGGCGGCGGGACGCGGGATTGCGGTGGCGGTCGCGGTGGCGATGATTGGCGCGGCGACGCCGGCTGCGGCGCAATTCTCCGAAAGCTATAATTTCATCAAGGCGGTCAAGGACAAGGACGGCGCCAAGGCCAGGGAAATCCTCGACAAACCCGGCAATACCGTCGTCAACACCCGCGACGGCGATAGCGGCGACACGGCGCTGCACATCGCCACGCGGCGGTCGGACGCCGCCTGGGTCGGCTTCATGCTGCAAAAGGGCGCCAGCGCCAATGCGCGCGACCGCGAAGGCAATACGCCGTTGATGCTGGCGACACAGGTGCGCTGGGGCGAAGGCGTGCGAATCTTCGTCTCGGTCCAGGCGCAGCTCGACCTGCAGAACCGCATGGGCGAGACAGCGCTGCAAAAGGCCGTGCAGAACCGCGACAGCGACACCGCCAAGATGCTGATCGACGCCGGCGCCAACCCCGATATCAGCGACAACAGCGGGTCGTCGGCGCGGATGCTGGCGAACAATGATCCGCGCGCCACCGCCATCGCCAGGCTGTTCAAGGACGTTCCCGTTCGCAAGGCGCGGCCGGCGCAAGGGCCATCGCTATAGTTCCCCTCTCCCTTGAGGGGAGAGGCAGTCAGCCCTTCCGGCTCGCCTTTTCCGCCAACCCCGAAACCCCCTCGCGCCGCAGCAGTTCGGCGCGGATATCGTCGAAGCTCAGCCCCGCGTCGGCGAGCAGCAGCGCCAGATGAAACATCAGGTCGCTGGCCTCGGCGACCAATTCCGCCCGGTCCGATCCCATCGCCGCGATCACCGTCTCGACGGCTTCCTCGCCAAGCTTCTGGGCGATCTTGGCGCGGCCCTTCGCCGTCATTTTCGCCACATAGGACGCCGCCGGATCGCCGCCCCGATTGACCATGATGCGCGCGATCAGCCTATCGAAAACATCGTCGCTCATAACCGCACCCTGACCCCCGCCGCCGCCAGCGCCGCCTTGGCATCATGGATCGACGCCTGGCCGAAATGGAAGATCGAGGCGGCGAGCACGGCGCTGGCATGCCCCTCGATGACGCCGCTGACAAGATCCTGCACCCCGCCGACGCCGCCCGAAGCGACGACCGGAATCGGCACGGCATCGGCGATGGCGCGGGTCAGCGCCAGGTCATAGCCGATACGGGTGCCGTCGCGGTCCATGCTGGTCAGCAGGATTTCGCCCGCCCCGAGCCGCGCCGCTTCGATGGCATAGGCCAGTGCGTCGATGCCGGTGGCCCGCCTGCCGCCATGGGTGAAAATCTCCCAGCGACCGGGCGCCACCCCCTTTGCATCGACAGCGACGACGACGCATTGCTCGCCAAAGCGCATC
>JANNJH010000023.1:0-1194 GCA_031405775.1 Sphingomonadales bacterium
CGCGACCCGCGTGGTCACGTCATGGCTGTTCTCGCCCATCATCATGAAGGCCAGGCCCAGGACGACCTCGCCTGTGCCGGATGCCGTAACTGCTGCGCGACGGATCTCTCGTCCTTCGACCACCTTCGCCACGTCGCGCACGCGGATCGGCACGCCATCGTGCGAGGCGATCACGATCGCGCCGATGTCTTCGGGGCGCGTCTTCGGGGCGCGTCACGAGCCCGATGCCTTGGATCAAGCTGGACTCGCCCGATTGATCCAGCATGCCTCCGCCGACGTTGGCGTTGTTAGCCTCGAGCGCGGCGATGACCTCCTTCATCCCCAGCCCATAGGCGGCCAGCCGGTCGGGCGACGGCGTGACGTGATATTCCTTGCGATAGCCGCCGACGCTGTTGACTTCCGTGACGCCGGGCACGGTGCGCAACTGCGGCCGCACCACCCAGTCGTGGAGGGTGCGCAGGTCCTGCGCCGTGTAAGCCGTCCCATCGGGCTTGCGAGCGCCGGGCTTGGGCTCGATCGTGTACATGAAGATCTCGCCCAGCCCGGTGGCGATCGGGCCGAGTTCGGGCTCAAGTCCCGCCGGCAGTTGCGCGCGCACCGACTGGATGCGCTGCCCGACCAACTGGCGGGCGAAATAGATGTCGGTGCCGTCCTTGAACACGACGGTCACTTGCGACAACCCATAGCGCGACACCGAGCGGGTATATTCGAGGCCCGGCAGCCCGGCGATCGCGGTTTCGACGGGATAGGTGATGCGCTGCTCGGCCTCGAGCGGCGAGAAGCCCGGCGCTTCGGTGTTGATCTGCACCTGGACGTTGGTGATATCGGGCACGGCGTCGATGGGCAGTTTGCTGAAGCTCCAGATGCCGAGCCCGGCGAGCGCGGCAATGACGCCGAGAACCAGCCAGCGCCGGACGATCGAGAAGCGGATAATGCGTTCGAGCATGGCTGATCCTAATGGTCGTGGCTTGCGCCAGCTTTCTCGATATCGGCCTTGACGACATAGGCACCCTCGGCGGCGTAAACCGTGCCGGGCTTCAGCCCGGCCTTGACCTCGGTCCATTCGGGCGTCTGCTGGCCCAGTTCGAGCATCCGCACCTCATAGGTGTCACAAACCTTTGCAAACACCACGGTGAAATCGCGGAACGGTTGCCGCGCGGATCGAGTAGCGAACGTCGCGGGGGCGCAGGAAAT
>JANNJH010000024.1:0-1518 GCA_031405775.1 Sphingomonadales bacterium
AGCTTTTGTTCGTCCGCGGCACCGGGCTGATCGAGGATCTCGACCTCGTCAAACATGGCCTGAAGACCATCGATCCCGATCCGAGCTATGTCTATCTGCATCCGGACGGCGCCTCGATCGCGATTTTTCGCGATGCGAAACGCACCGCCGACGACATCGCCCGGCTGAGCCGCGCCGACGGCAAGGCCTATCTCGAATTCATCAAGCTGCTCGACGGCCTGATGGATATCGGCTTCCCGATGATGATGGCCGAACCCGGCCGCCCCGGCTTTGGCGACATCGGCAAGATCATCGGCGGCGCCATCCGCAACATCAAGCTCAAGAACGAACTGACCATCCTCGCCAGCGGCACCGCCGACCAGATCGCCTGCGAACGCTTCGAACATCCCGCGACCATCGCCATGCTGACGGGCGTTGCTGCCGGCGCCGGGCCGATCGACGACGATGGCAATGCGGCTGCCTATATGATCATGTCGGTGCTGCACCGGCTTGGTACCGGCAAGCCGATCGGCAGCCTGCAAGCCTTTGCCGACGCGCTGGCGGCCAGCATCACGGCGTCGGGGGCAAAGATCATGCTCAACGCCCCTGTCGCCGAAATCATCATCGATGACGGCGCGGCGCGCGGCGTCCGGCTTGAGGACGGCCGCGTCATCCGTGCCAAGGTGGTGATCGCCACATCCGACCCGCGCACGACGATGGCGATGACCACCCCCGATGCCGTCGAACGCCGCCTGATGAAGCGCATCGAGCACGCGCCCGCCAACCGCTCCAACGCCGCGCCGATGCTCGCCAACATCGCCATGTCGAAGCCGCTGCGGCTCAAGCGCCACCGCGACCTGCGCCATGACGACGCCGACATCGACAAGGCTGTCGGGCTGATCGGCACGCCCGAGGAAGTCAGGACGAGCTTTGCCACCGCCCGCCGCGGCGACATCCCGCAACGCCACGCCGTATCGATGACGCCGTTGTCGAACATCGACCCGAGCCAGGCGCCCGAAGGCCAGTCGGTCGCCTATGTCTATTTGCCGGCGATCGCCGTCGATGCCCGCGAAGGCTGGTCGCCAGCGCTCAAGGACAAGACGATGGCCTCGGTCATCGCCCATATGTCGGAATTCTACGAAGGTTTCGATTCCGAAATCGGCCGCTTTGTCGAGGTGCCGCGTGACCGCGAAAAACGCCTCAACGTCACCAACGGCTGCGTCACCCATATCGATTTCGGCGCATTGCGCACCGGCACCAACCGCCCGGCGACGGGCTTTGGCAGCCCCAAGCCGGCGGTCGCGGGGCTGTATATCGGCGGCGCCGGCGCCCATCCCGGCGGCGGCATTTCGGGCATCCCCGGCAAGATCGCCGCCAAGCGCGTGCTGCGGGTGCTGAAATAAGCCGGCCCGCCGCCCGGGGCGCGTCCCCGGGCGGCGGCTAGAGTCGCTTTCACTCAGTCGGCCCCGATCGCACGCTATACACACGTACAAAGCTCGCGGCCTATCCCGTCGGCGCCGCGTTCGTCGGCGCCATTGT
>JANNJH010000025.1:0-4029 GCA_031405775.1 Sphingomonadales bacterium
CTGCTCGTCGGTGGCGTCATCGCGGCGCTGACGATGCGCAAGCGCAGCAAGTCGGCGGTGTTGGCGCCGACAGCCAGGGCTGCACCGGATGGCGGCGCGGCGCCGGTCGACGGCGGTGTTCTCGCTCCCGCCGCGGCGATCCAGCTTGTCGATTACAGCGAGAAGCTGGGGACCACGCGCGGGCTGGTCGATCATGATGCCGACCGGGCGACGGCGGTGGCGCGGCAGATGCTGGCGGCAGCGACGTGAGCACCGTCCTGACTGGCCCGCAGAAATGCGCCATTCTGATCCTGCTGCTCGAGGAGCCGCAGGCCGCCGAATTGTTGCGGCGCATGGATGCCGCCGAGGTCCGCGCCGTCGGCGAAGCCATGCTGTCGGTTGCCGAGATCGAGCCGTCGGCGATCGACACGGTGCTCGATGAATTCATCGAACGCACGCGCGGCGTCACTTCGCTCGACAGCCAGGGGCGGCAGGTGCGCGCCGTGCTGTCGCGGGCGCTGGGGGTGCCGCGCGCCGAGCGCGTTATCGATCATCTTGGTGCGCCGGCGGCGCCGCGACGTTTTGCCGGGCTCGATTGGCTCGATACCGCGACGATCGCGGCGCTGCTTGTCGACGAACATCCGCAGGCGATCGCGGTGGTGCTGGCGCATCTGCCCGACGCGCTGGCGGCGGCGACGCTCGATGCGCTGCCCGAGGACATGCAGGGCGATCTCGTGCTGCGACTGGCGACGTTGAAGCCGGTGTCGCCGTCGGTGATCGCCAGCCTCGAGGCCGATCTGGAGGCCAAGCTGGCGTCGCAGGACCAGCCGGCGAGCAGTTCGGCGCTGGCCGGGACCGATTTCACCGCGCGATTGATCAAGCTTTCGGCCAACAAGGCGGCGCTGCTGGCGGCGCTGGCGCTGGTCGATGAAAGCCTCGCCAGCGAGATTGCTGCGCAGCAATTCGTCTTTGCCGACCTGCTGGCGCTGGGCATCAAGGACATGCAGCTGGTGCTGCGCGAGGCCGATCCGCAGGCGCTGGCAGTGGCGCTGAAGGGTGCCGACGACGAACTGCGGGCGCTGATATTCTCGGCGATGTCGAGCCGGGCGGCGTCGCAGCTTCAGGATGAACTGGCCGAGCGCGGCCCGATGAAACGCGCCGAAGTCGAGGCGGCGCAGGCCGAAATTTGCGTGCTGGTACGGCGGCTTGGCGACAGCGGCGCGATCATGATGCCGGGCGCGGCGGGGGCCTATGTCTGAGATCGTCACCTTGCGCCCCGCCGGCCTTGCCGGGTTGTTGACCGCCTTGCAGCCGCGCGACGCGGAGGCCGCGCCATTGCCCGATCTCGATGCGATCGAGAAAGAGGCGTGGAATCAAGGGTTTGTTGCAGGGCAAGCGGCGGCGGAAGCCGAACTCGCGCCGCTGCGCTTGTTGATGGCCGAAGCGGCGGCGGCGCTGCATGCGGCGTGCGTGGTCGATGTCGATGGCTTGCGGCCGCTGGTGGCATTGCTGGTCAAACAGATTTCCGAGACCGTGGTGATGGCGCAATTGCACAGCGATCCCAAGCTGTTGTTGGCGCTGGTCGAGGCCGCGCTGGCGGCGGTGCGGCCGGGGACGGCGGCGACGCTGCACGCCAATCCGGCGACGTTGGCGGCGCTGCGGCCGCATTTGCCCGAAATCGCGACGGCGGAGGATCCGGCGTTGGCGCCGGATGGCTTTGTCGTGTCGGGGACGGACTTTGTCATCGAGGTCGGGCTGGCGGCACGGCTGCTTGAAATCATGGGAGAAATCGCGTGACGGTTAGTGTTGGCATGGCCGGATTGCTGGCCGAAATGGTCGCGGGGCCGCTGCCGGTGCGGCGCAGCGGGCGGGTTGTCGGCTTCGATGGCACGACGCTGGAAGCGCAGGGCATCGAGGCGCTGGTCGGGGGCCGGGCCTTGGTCGGAAGCGAGCGACAACCGGCCGAAATCATTGGCTTTCGCGATGGCCGGGCGCTGTTGATGGGGCTGTCGCCGCTGGCCGGAATCGTGCCGGGTGCGTCGGTGTTGACCGCCGGCATCGAGAGCGATGTGCTGGTTGGCGATGCGCTTCTGGGGCGCGTTATCGACGGACTTGGACGGGCGATTGACGGGCTTGGGCCGGTGTTTCGAGGGGCCGCCACGGGAGAGCGGCGACCCTTGCAGGGGACGGTGCTGGGGCCTGCGGAGCGTAGTCGCGTCACCGAACCGCTGGCGTGCGGGGTTCGTGCCATCGACGCGCTGCTGACGCTTGGGCGCGGGCAGCGCGTCGGCATCATGGCGGGGACGGGCGTCGGCAAATCGGTGCTGCTTGGCCAGATCGCGCGCTGGGCGTCGGCCGATGTCGTCGTCATGGCCTTGATCGGCGAGCGCGGCCGCGAGATCACCGATTTCATCGAGCGCGAATTGGCTGGCGAAGCGCGGGCGCGGACCGTGACCATCGCGGTTCCGGCCGGCGATGCGCCGTTGCTGCGGGTGCGCGGGGCGGAGCGGGCCTTTGCCATCGCCGAAGGCTTTCGCGACCGCGGCAAGCATGTGCTGCTGATCCTCGACAGCCTGTCGCGGGTTGTCCACGGCGCCCGCGAAGTGGCGTTGGCGCGCGGCGAGAATGGCGGCGCGCGGGGCTATCCGCCGTCGGCAATGGCGTTGATCGCGGCGCTGGCCGAACGCGCTGGCGGCGACAAGCGCACCGGCGGCGCGATCACCGCGATCGTGACGGTGCTCGAGGAGGCCAACGACGGCGTCGACCCCGTCGTCGATGCGGCGCGCGGGGTTCTGGACGGCCATATCCTGCTTAGCCGGCGGCTGGCCGGGCGCGGGCAATTCCCGGCGATCGACCTTGCCGCTTCGGCGAGCCGGGTGATGGCCGATATCTGCGAGCCGACGCATTTGCAGGCGGCGGCGCGTTTCCGCCGGCTGTCGTCGCTGGTCGAGGATAATCGCGATCTGGTGCTCATGGGGGCCTATGCGCCCGGCGCCGATGCCGAGCTTGATACGGCACTGGCGCTGGCGCCGGCGCTGGAGGCTTACCGCAGCCAGGACCGGTCGCATCGTGCCGAATATGCCGCGTCGCGCGACGCGCTGATCCAGTTGGTGAACCGATGAGCGACCACAAGGCCCGCAACAATATGTTCGACCGCTTGATCCGCGTGCGCCGGGTGCGTGCGCGGCTGGCGATGGCGGCGCTGGGGCGGACCCAGACGCGCCAGCTTGCCGAGGCGGCGCTGCTCGACCGGGTCGGCGCCTTGATCGGCAGCGGCGGCACGGCACGCGGCATCGTCGCCGCCGATGCGGCGAATGCGCGCGCCGCCGCCGATGCGATGCTCGGGCGATTGGCCGAAGATGTCGGGCGGCGGCTGTCGGGCACCCGCAACGAACAGCAACAGCTTGGCGAAGCACTGGCGCGGGCCCGCGCCGCTGTCGATGCCGCCATGGCGCGCCGCGCCGAACGGGAGAGCGAATGATGACGACGACGGCCATCCTGTTGTCGGGGTCGATGCCGGTTTCGCCGGCGATTTCCGGCGGTTCCGCAAGCGGCGGCGACGACCCGGTGCTGGCGTCGTTCGCGACCGTGCTGGCGGCGGCGCTGCCGGTTGCCACGGTGGTGACGCCCGCCGTCGATGCAGCGCCGCCGGCAACCGGCGCGGGCTTGCCCGATGCGACCAAAGACGCGCTTTGCGCGACCGCGATTGCCGTCGATCCGGCGAAAGCGCCCGTTGCCAACGTTTCCGCCGGTGTCGAGGCTCGGGCCGTGCCGGGTGATGCGCTGGCGGCGACGCCGATGCGCGGCCTGTCGCGGGCACGATCGCAGGCCGATGCCGATGCCTCACTGTCGGCACCAAGCCTCGTCGTCGCGCCGCCGATACCGATGCCGCCAGTGCTGCGCGACCCCGAAGTCGCGGCAAAGGCATTGGCGAGTTCGCCGACACCGGCGCCGGACGCCGCCAGCGTCGCAGCGCCGATAGCCTTGCCCGTTGCGATATCATCCGGCGTTCGCGTCGAAGCGAACCGCCCCAAGCCCGCCGATGCCGAC
>JANNJH010000026.1:0-5092 GCA_031405775.1 Sphingomonadales bacterium
GCGACCCGTCGGTCACCACCAGCGTGGCGCCAAGATCGATATCGGACAATCCCGGCAACCAGTCGATGCTGGAGACAGCAGCAATGCCGCCGTTGCGGGGAGCGGGGAGCGAGGCGGGTGCGTTGTTCATGCTCACTGCCTAGCAAGCATTGTGCCAACCGGCCGTTACGTCATGGTTCGAAGGAGGCGAGCCGGCAGATGCCTGTAAATGTCAAATTACTGACGCCCGAAACGTCAATTTATTGACCATCGCGCGTCAAGAAATTGACGCAATATCCGGGATTCGCCCCTAAATCGTGCTGGCAATCGTGCTGGCGATCGTGGCGCCGCCCAGCACCCGGCTGCCGCGATAGGCGACCGCCGCCTGGCCCGGCGAAACCCCGAGCAGCGGCGCATCGAACTCCAGCCTGTCGCCCGCCCAGTGCGCCGGAGCCAGCGCCGCCATCGAACGGACCTTGACCTCGACCGCGCCATCAAGGCTGCCGAGCGCGTTGAGGCCCTCCAGCCGCGCCGCGCTGACCGCCAGCGCCGCGCGCGGCCCCGCGGTGACGCGGTTGGCGGCGGCGTCGATGGCGATCACATACAAGGGTTCGGGCGCGCCGCCGATATCGAGCCCGCGCCGCTGGCCGACGGTGAAGCGGTGGATGCCACCGTGGCGGCCAATGCCGCGCCCCGCCAGGTCGACAATATCGCCCGGCGTCGCCAGTTCGGGGCGGAGTTTCTCGACGATTTCGGCATAATCGCCACCGCCGACGAAGCAGATGTCCTGGCTGTCGGGCTTGGCGGCGACGCCGAGACCAAAGCGCGCCGCCTCGGCCCGCACCGCCGACTTGGGCAACGCGCCCAGGGGAAAGCGCAAATAATCGAGCTGCGCCCGCGTCGTTGTCCACAGGAAATAGCTCTGGTCCTTGGCCGGATCGGCGCCGCGGTGCAGCTCGGCGCCTTGGGGGCCAATGATGCGCTGGACATAATGGCCGGTCAGCAGCGCTTCGGCGCCCAGCCCCTGCGCCAGTTCGAGCAGATCGGTGAACTTCACCGTCTTGTTGCATTCGACGCACGGCACCGGCGTCTGGCCGCGCGCATAGCTGTCGGCGAACGCCTCCATCACGGCGGCGCGAAAGCGCGCTTCCATATCGATGACATAATGCGCGATGCCGAGCCGTTCGGCGACAGCGCGGGCATCGCGGATATCGGCGCCAGCGCAACAGGCGCCGGGACGCGCCGCCGCCGCGCCGCTGTCATACAGCTGGAGCGTCACGCCGACGACGTCGCAACCGGCCTCGGCGGCCAGCGCCGCCACCACCGAGCTGTCGACGCCGCCCGACATGGCGACCGCGACGCGGCGGCCGGCGAGCGGCGCCAGCAGGGCATGGGGGTCTGTGGCGGCGGTGGACACGCAGCGGCGAATCCTCCCGAACGCCGCCGCGGTCAAGCCCCATCCTGTGTCGCGCGCCCGCCGAACCCCCAAAATCTGGCCTTTCGTTAACCACCAACGGGCTTAGCCACGGAGTTCAGGCGCCGTGAACATCGCTGGGGACAATGCGTGTTGGGACAAGGGTCAAAGCCAATGGAGGCGAATACAAAAGACGATGTCGCGGCAACGGCAGCGACGATCGACGACGGCCTGCCGCCGCTCGATACGACACGCTGGGTGGCCAGGCGCAAGGCGGCGGTGCTGGCCGCCATCACCGCCGGAACGCTCAGCCGCGCCGACGCCTGTGCGCGCTATCGAATCAGCGAGGCCGAACTGCGGCTGTGGGAACGCGCCGTCAAATGCGCCGGCATTCCGGGCCTGAGGGTAACGCGCGTGCAGATCTATCGCCCGGTATTCGAAGCGGAGATTGGCCGATGAACTCGATTCGTCAGGAAATCGGTGGCGTCCGTCGCAGCGGCCTTTACCTTGCTGAACAAAAGGCGTTGAATGTCTTTGGGCTCAGCGGTGCTCAATCAGGCATCGGTATGGGATCCCCGGAGACTGGTACCATGCGTGTTTTGTTGATCGAAGATGACCGGGCGATGGCGCGGTCCGTCGAATTGATGCTCGACGAAGCCGGATTCGAGCATGAAACCGCCAGCACTGGCGAAATCGCTCTCGAATACGCCCGGACTTACGAGTTCGACGTCGTCATGCTCGATCTGACCCTGCCGGACCTGCACGGCCATGACGTTCTCAAGCAGCTGCGCATGCTGCGGATCACCACGCCAGTGCTGATTCTCTCGGGCGACAGCGAAACCGGCACCAAGGTCACCGGCTTTGGCGCCGGCGCCGATGATTATGTCACCAAGCCGTTCGACAAGGCCGAATTGATGGCGCGCATCCATGCGCTCGTCCGGCGCAGCCAGGGCCATGCCCAGTCGCTGATCGTCACCGGCCCGGTGGCCATCGATCTCGCGGCGCGGACAGTCGAAGTCGATGGCCGCCGCGTCAACCTGACCGGCAAGGAATATGCGATCCTGGAAATGCTGTCGCTGCGCAAGGGCATGACGCTGACCAAGGAAATGTTCCTGACCCACCTTTATGGTGGCCGCGACGAGCCCGAACTCAATATCATCGACGTCTTCATCTGCAAGCTCCGGAAAAAGCTGTTCCTCGCCGGCGCTCCCGCCAGCGGTTGCATCGAAACCGTCTGGGGCCGCGGCTATTCGCTGCGCGATCCGCAGCCCGATCGCGTGCCCGAAGTCGCCTGAACGTTCGGCGCGTCATGCAGGCGTCGTCCGGCATGACGTGCACCGACTTGACGCGTACAGGATCGCCCGTCAGTGGCGCGGCTTGCTCAACCCGCGGACGATGCCGCGCAAGCTCCGCACCTCGCCGGCGCTGAATTGCGGCCGGGCGAACAGGTTGCGCATCGTCAACCGCCCCGCCGCCGCGCGGCCCGGAACCGGGTTGTAATATCCGTTCAATGCCAGTTGCGCATCGACCGCCGCGATCAACCCCTCAAGCTCCTCATGCGGCGCCGGGCCGTCATGGTTGACCAGCGTCACATCGGAAATGTCGCTGCCCTGGCGTAACCATTCATACGCCGTCACCAGCACCGCCTGCGCCAAATTGAGCGACCCGAAATCGGGATTGACCGGGATCGTCAGGATGGCGTGCGCAACCGCCAGATCCTCGGTCTCCAGCCCGGTGCGTTCCGGCCCGAAGATGATGCCGCCTTGGCGCCGCTGGCCGTGAAACTCCTTCGCCGCCTGCAACGGCGTCACCACCCGGCGCGTCAGTTCGCGGCCGCGAATGGTCGTCGCAAAGACCAGCGACAGGCCGGCACAGGCCGCCGCAACGCTGTCGAACACCTGCGTCTTTTCAAGCACTTCATCGGCACCGCTCGCCGCCGGCCCGGCATCGGCGTTGGGCCAGCCGTCACGCGGACTGACCAGCCGCAAGTCGGTCAGCCCGAAATTGAGCATGGCGCGGGCGCAGGCGCCGATGTTGACCCCCAGTTGCGGCCTGACGAGGATGACCGCCGGCGCCAGAGGATTGGCCGGATTCGCCGCCTTCACTCGCCCGCGCCGTTGGCGTCCGGCCGCTTGCTGGCCTCGACGCTTTCGGTCAGTCCGCCGACAAAGGTTTCGAAATCGCGGGCCTCGCGGAAATCGCGATAGACGCTGGCAAAGCGGATGTAGGCGACCGGATCGAGCGCCTGCAGCCCCTCCATGACCATTTCGCCGACGCGGTCGACCTCGATTTCGCTGTCACCGGTCGATTCGAGCCGGCGCACGACGCCATTGACCATGCGCTCGATGCGCTCGGGCTCGATCGGCCGCTTGCGACAGGCAATCTCGATCGATCGCGCCAGCTTGTCGCGGTCGAAAACCTCGCGCTTGCCAGACTTCTTGATCAAAATCAGTTCGCGCAACTGGATACGCTCGAAGGTGGTGAAACGCCCCCCGCACGCCGGGCACTGCCGCCGCCGCCGGATTGCGCTGGCGTCCTCGGTCGGGCGCGAATCCTTCACCTGGCTATCGTCATTGCCGCAAAACGGACAGCGCACCCCCGGCGTCCCGTCAACCGTTCGGGTAGATCGGGAAGCGCGCGCACAAAGCCCTGACGCGGACGTTGACCGCCGCCTCGACCGCGGCATTGCCATGCTCGCCATTGGCCGCCAGCCCATCGAGCACATCGGCGATCATGTCGCCGATCGCGGCAAACTCGGCCTGGCCAAAGCCGCGCGTCGTCCCCGCCGGCGAACCGACGCGGATGCCGCTGGTCTTGGTTGGCGGCAACGGATCGAACGGCACGCCATTCTTGTTGCAGGTGATGCCGGCGCGTTCGAGCGCTTCGTCGGCGTCCTTGCCGGTGATGCCCTTGGGGCTGAGGTCGATCAGCGCCAGATGCGTATCGGTGCCGCCGGCAACGACAGCGCAACCGCGCGCCACCAGTTTTGCCGCCAACGTCTGGGCATTGGCGACGACGCGCACCGCATAGTCCTTGAATTCCGGCTGCAACGCCTCGCCGAACGCCACGGCTTTCGCCGCGATGACATGCATCAGCGGGCCACCTTGCAACCCCGGAAACACCGCGCTGTTGAGCTTTTTGCCGAGCGCTTCGTCGTTCGACAGGATCATGCCGCCGCGCGGACCACGCAGGGTCTTGTGCGTCGTCGTCGTCACCACATCGGCATAGGGCAGCGGCGACGGGTGGATGCCGGCGGCGACCAGCCCGGCGAAATGCGCCATGTCGACCATCAGCTTGGCGCCAACCTTGTCGGCAATCGCCCGGAACCGCGCGAAATCGATGATGCGCGGATAGGCCGAGCCACCGGCGATGATCAGCACCGGCTTGTGCGCCAGCGCCAGCCGCTCGACTTCGTCGAAATCGATCAGATGATCGTCACGCCGCACGCCATATTGGATGGCGTTGAACCATTTGCCGCTCATCGACGGCGCGGCGCCGTGCGTCAGATGGCCGCCGGCATCGAGGCTCATGCCAAGAATGGTGTCGCCGGGCTTGGTCAGCGCCAGCATAACCGCGCCATTGGCCTGCGCCCCCGAATGCGGCTGGACATTGGCCCAGGCGCAATCGAACAGCTTTTTCGCCCGCTCGATGGCCAGAGTTTCGACGACGTCCGACGGCGCGCAGCCCTGATAATAACGC
>JANNJH010000027.1:0-2642 GCA_031405775.1 Sphingomonadales bacterium
CGGGCGTGCGAACCATGAGCTATCGCAAGCGCACGGTCATCGCCTTTTCGGTCGGAATCGAACGCGTCGACATTCTCGGGATTTTTTACGGCGGTCAAAACTGGCAAGCCGCGCTGGCCGATTAGGTCGCCGCTACCCGCCCGCCGGCGTGGCGCACCAATTGCCCCGCCAGTTCCATGTCGAGCAACACCGTCGCCACCAGCGCCGAGGCCAGCCCCGACAGCCGCACGATCTCGTCGATGGCGACCGGTGTCGGCGACAACAGACCTTCGACGGTGGCACGTTCGGCGTCGCCGGCGTCGAGCGCGACAGCATCATACCAGCTCGCCGATTCGGCCGCCTTGAAGCGCATCCCGACCTGCGGACCCTGACCGAACGCCGACAGCGCCTCGATCACATCCGCCGCCGATTGCACCAGCGTCGCGCCTTCGCGGATCAGCAGATTGCAGCCCTGCGCGCGCGGATCGAGCGGCGATCCCGGCACCGCCATCACCTCGCGCCCGGCTTCGGCGGCGACGCGCGCGGTGATCAGCGACCCCGATTTCGGCGCGCCTTCGACCACCAAAGTCCCCGCCGCCAGCCCGGCGATGATGCGGTTGCGGCGCGGGAAATGCCGCGCCTGGGGTTCGACGCCGGCGACCTGTTCGGCCAGAATCAGGCCCTTTTGCGCGATTTCGGCCATCAGCGCGGCGTTTTCGGGCGGATAGACGACATCGACCCCGCCCGCCACCACGGCGATGGTGCCGCCATCCATGGCGCCGGTGTGCGCCGCCGCATCGATGCCGCGCGCCAGCCCCGAGACGATAACAAGGTCCTGCGCCGCGAGATCATTGGCCAGCGCGCGCGCAAAGCGCACCCCGGCGGCGCTGGCGTTGCGCGCCCCGACAATCGCCACCGCCGGGCGTTCGAGCAGGCTGATGTCGCCGCGCGCCGACAACACCGGCGGCGCCGATTCGAGCCCGGCGAGCAGCAGCGGATAGGCCGGGGTGCCGATAAAGATCATCGTCGCGCCCAGCGTTTCGAGCCCCGCCAGTTCGGCCTCGGCGGCGTCGGCGCTGGCAATGGTCAGGCCGGCGCGCCCGCCACGCCGCGCCAGGTCGGGCAAGGCTTTCAGCGCGGCTTGCGCATCGCCGAAGCGCGCGATAAGTTGCCGATAGGTGATCGGGCCGATGGTATCGGTGCGGATCAACCGCAGCCGGGCGACGGCGTCATCGGGAATCATGACAAGCCCCATCAAATGGGGTCTGGGGCCAAGGCCCCAGCCGCCGGAGGCTCTTGAGGCCCGTCATTTCTGCCCGATCCGGCTTTCCGTCCCGGCTCGCAGCCGCGCGATATTGTCGCGATGCTTGAAGATCAGCAGCACCGCCATCGCCGCCAGCGACAGCGCCGCATGGGGCTGCCCAAGCCCCCACGCCGCCAGCGGCGCCGCCACCGCCGCCGCCATGCCGCCGACCGAGGAATGGCGTGTCACCAACGCGCTGGCTGCCCAAGTCAGCAGCGCCGCCAGTCCGGCCAGCGGCACGGCGGCGAGCGCCACGCCAAGCAGCGTCGCAACGCCCTTGCCACCGCGGAATTTCAGCCACACCGGATAGCAATGGCCGATGAACGCCGCCATTCCGGCCAGCATCCCGGCACCATCGCCGGCGAAATGCCGCGCCAGCAACACCGCCAGCGCGCCCTTGCCGGCATCGAGCAACAGCGTCGCCGCCGCCAGCCGCTTGTTGCCGGTGCGCAGCACGTTTGTGCTGCCGATATTGCCCGAACCGACCTTGCGGATATCGATGCCGACCATGCGCGTCAGCAACAGCCCGAAGGGGATGCTGCCGAGCAGATAGCCGGGAAGGATCCAGAAAAGTTGCGATGCGCCCATGCAGCCGACGCTAGCGGCGGCCGCCGGCATTTGAAAGCCCGGCACTTCGGCGATGCTGACCGCAGGGTAGGCGAGGCGCACCAACCACATGCAATTCCGGCATTTCCCGATCGCGGCCATATCGGCGGCAATCGCCGGAGGGACGACGCGGCTTTCGAAGCTATTTGCCCCCGCGCCCGCCCGCCCCTAAACCCTTGCGCATGACCACGACCCTCAGCCTCGGCCTTGCCCAGTTGAACGCCGCTGTCGGCGACCTCGACGCCAACACCGATGCCATCCTTTCCGCGCGCGCCGCCGCGCCCGGCGCCGATCTTCTCGTCACGCCGGAACTTTCGGTCGTCGGCTATCCGCCCGAAGACCTTGTCCTCAAGCCGGCGCTGGTCGAGGCCGCGATGGCGCGGATCATGCGCCTCGCCGCCGCCACCAAGGATGGCGGCCCGGCGCTGCTCGTCGGCGCGCCGCTGGCGGAAAACGGCAAGCTCTATAACGCCGCCTTCCTGCTCGATGGCGGCAAGATCGTCGGGATCACCCGCAAGCACGACCTGCCCAATTACGGCACCTTCGATGAAAAGCGCGTGTTTTCCCCCGGCCCGATGCCCGGTCCGCTGGGGTTTCGCGGCACCCGGCTCGGCGTCCCCATCTGCGAGGATATCTGGAGCCCCGACGTCACCGAATGCCTGGCCGAAACCGGCGCCGAAATCCTCATCGTCACCAATGGCTCGCCGTTCGAAGTCGGCAAGGACGACCGGCGATTGAGCCTGGCTGTCGCCCG
>JANNJH010000028.1:0-2560 GCA_031405775.1 Sphingomonadales bacterium
TGCGCCGCCGATTATCAGGCGCGGATTTCGGGGCCGCTGCTCGATCGCATCGATCTGCACGTCGATGTCCCCGCCGTCAGCGCCGCCGACCTGACGCTGCCGCCGCCGGCCGACACCTCGGCGCATGTCGCGGCGCGGGTGGCGGCGGCGCGCGCCATCCAGACGGCGCGCTATGCCGGTGCACGGGCGCGGACCAATGCCGAAGCCGATGGCAAGGTGCTCGAAGCGGCGGCGACCCCCGATGAAGCCGGGCGCAAGCTCCTCACCCAGGCGGCCGAATCGCTGCGGCTGACGGCGCGCGGCTATCACCGGGTGCTGCGGGTGTCGCGCACCCTCGCCGATCTGGCCGGCGCCGAGACGGTGGCGCGCATTCACATCGCCGAGGCCTTGAGTTATCGTCGCCGCGCGCCAACCAATTGAATCTGGGGGACAGCATGGACAAGCCGGCAACACAGTGGATGATCGAGCCGTTGCGCAAATATGCGACGTTTTCAGGCCGCGCACGGCGCAAGGAATATTGGTGGTTTGCGCTGTTCACCACCATGCTTTCCGGCGTCCTCGCCGCAGTCGACACCATGATGATCGGCGCCGAGAAGTTCATCGAATATGGGACCGGGCCACTGCTGGGGATGGCTTCGCTGGCGCTGATCGTGCCGACCCTGGCGGTAGCGGCGCGACGGCTCCACGACCGTGACAAGTCGGGCTGGTGGCTTCTGCTCGGGCTGATCCCGTTCGTCGGCGCGATCATCCTGTTCGTCTGGTTCGTGCAGCGCGGCACGATCGGCGCCAACCGCTATGGCGCTGACCCGGTCGACGACGCCTGACACCGCGGCGGCGGGAATCAGCGCTTCGCTCTGCCCATCCAGCCGACGGCGCGATCAGGCAGGCGCGTCGGCGGGCGGCGCGGCGATCTCCGGCTCGTCCCATTTGGCGATCACCGCCGTCGCCACGGCATTGCCGATGACGTTGGTGGCGCTGCGTCCCATGTCGAGGAAGTGATCGACGGCGAGGATGAGCAGCAACCCGGCCTCGGGGATGCCGAAATAGGGCAGGGTCGCGGCGATCACGACCAACGTGGCGCGCGGCACCCCGTCGATGCCCTTGGAGGTGATCATCAACAGCCCGAGCATGGCGATTTCCTGGCCAAGCGACAAATCGATGCCATAGGCCTGGGCGATGAAGATGCTGGCAAAGGCGCAATACATCATCGAACCATCAAGGTTGAACGAATAGCCCAGCGGCAGCACGAAACTGGCGATGCGGTTGGGAACCCCGAATCGTTCAAGCGATTCGAGCAACTTGGGATAGGCGGCTTCGGATGACGCCGTGGCGAAGGTGATGAGGAACGGCTCGCGGATGTCGCCGATCAACCGCCGCATCGCCGCGACGCCAATGACCGCCGCCCCTGCCCCGAGCAGCACCACCCACAGCATCGCCAGCGCCAGATAGAAACCGCCGATGAACTTGCCAAAGGTGACGAGGATGCCAAGCCCTTCGACCGCGATCGCCGACGCGACGGCGGCGAACACCGCATAGGGCGCGACCTTCATCACATAGCCGGTAATCCGCAGCATCAGGTGCATCAGCGCATCAAGCCCGCGGGTGATGGGCTTGCCGGCGTCGCCGATGCTGATCAGCGCCACCCCGGCGAACAGCGAGAAGACGACGATCTGCAAAATCTCGTTGGTCGCCATTGCCTCGATGATCGATTTCGGCACGATGTGCGAGACGAAGTCCTTGAGGTTGAAGGCGGTTTTCGCCACCCCCGAGGCGGCATCGGCGGCCGGCAGCGCCAGCCCGACACCAACGCCCGGCGCCAGCAGATTGACCATCAATATGCCCAGCGACAGCGATACGACCGAGGCGGTGAGGAACCAGGCGAGGGTGCGAACAAAGGTGCGGCCGACGGCGCCGCCGCTGCCCATATGGGCGATGCCGACGATCAGCGTCGACAATACCAGCGGCGCGATGATCATCTTGATCAGGCGCAGGAAGACATCGGTGACGATGCCGAGATAGCCGGCGATGGCCTTGGCCTGTTCGGGCGATGCCAGCCGGTTGATCGCATAGCCGGCAAGGAGGCCGACCGCGAGCGCGATCATGATATAGCGGGTGAGGCGATTGGGGTTCATGGCTCCAAAGGCATCCGGCGGCGCCGCGTCGCGGTCAAGGGCTTTTGTCGAACAAGGCGATGGCGGGGCAATCAGCAGCCATTCGAGGACCGATCAAGGGGTGGTTACGGGGTTGCCGACGGAGTGCGGAAAGCATCGGGGGGGAGCGTGGATTGGGGTGTCCTTGCTGCTACAGCAACTTTTTGACGTTTTCCAAGCTTCGGCGGTCGCGCTGTGAACCTGCCGCGATGATCGCGGCGGCGCTGAAGCAAGGCGGCGGGCTCAGAGCGCGGGAGTGACGTCGATCAAGCAAAATCCCGCGGCCAGGGTCGCTTTCACTTATGGGGAATCGATAGCCCTCTCCCGCTTGCGGGAGAGGCGACACGCGCGCCAGCGCGGCGGGTGAGGGTGTGCCTCAACTTGCCGAAAGAGAGAACACCCTCACCCGG
>JANNJH010000029.1:0-8426 GCA_031405775.1 Sphingomonadales bacterium
GTTTTGCCTGTGTCGCCATGGTAAAATTCTCCAATGGTAGCGATGCTCGAACCCCGAGTCGGGCGTATGATCGCAATCGCTATCCCATGACTCCGTCAACACGGGCATGGCAAACAAAATCTCGCCCGGATCAGCCGGGGCCTTGCGCCGGACCTTGCGCCTGGCGGCCGCTGTCCTCGATCGATTCCCGCCGTTTGCAACTTTGCAGGGCATGGCGGCGTCGTTCGTGTTCACAAGCCATACCGGCGGGGGCCGGCGAGAAATGATACTGTTCTCGCCGGCAAGTTGCGTCAGCCGACGCGTTCGAACGCGCCGACAATTTGCAGATCGACGTCGTCGCCGACGAGAGGAACGCCGTAGCTCAAGCCGAAATCGCTGCGCTTTATTTTGGCAGTGGCGGAAAATCCAATCTGGAGTTTATTGCTCATCGGATTTTGTCCCGCGCCGTAGAATTTGGCCGCGAGCGTTACTGGTTTTGTGATGCCCTTGATCGTCAGATTGCCGGTGATACTCGCTTGGCTGCCGTTGACAACAACGCTCGTCGAGGTGAACGTGGCGACCGGAAACTTCGCCGCTTCGAAGATCTCGGCGGTCATAAGATGCTTGGTGAAAGCCGTCGAGGTCGTGCTCATGTCGGCGATGTTGAAGGTGACGCCAAGCTTCGCTGCCGAAGGCTTGGCCGGGTCGATCGTCAGCGTGCCACCGCTCGCGCCGATCGCCCCGGACAGGGGGGAAATTCCCAGGTGGTTGAGGGTCCAGACGATCTGGGTGTGATTGGCATCGACGGTGTAGCTGCCGGCGGTAACGCGCGCGATGTCGGGCGCACCGGGCATCTGGGCGACCGCGGGGATCGCTATGGCCAGTGCCGCGGCGAACAGGAATTTAGCGTGAACTTTGAGCATGAATCACCTCCATCGAGTTGCGGATAAGTCTCGTAACCCACAGTATCCCCTTGCGATAGGGACAGCCTCTTCACGGCATGGCGCAGCGCGCTCACTTGAAATCAAGAATGCAACCGTCGTGCTAAAGCGATCTGCTCCGCTGTCCAGTCGCTGTGCTGGCGTTTTCGACGGCGGCAAAGCCCAACCGCAGTTCGGCCTTCTGGACCTTGCCCATGGCATTGCGCGGCAAGGCGTCGACAAAGCTGATGACGCGCGGCTGCTTGAAGCGCGCCAGGCGTTCCTCCACCCAGGCGACGACGGCGTCGGCATCGACATCCGACCCGGCGTCGCACACGATGATCGCGGCGACGCTTTCGCCGAAATCGGGGTGCGGCAGGCCGATGACAGCGCATTCGCAAACTCCCGGCATGGCGTCGATGACGCTTTCGACTTCCTTGGGATAGATGTTGTAGCCGCCGCTGATGATCAGGTCCTTCGACCGGCCGACGATGCTGACACGGCCATCGGCATTGATGGTGACAAGGTCGCCGGTGACGAACCAGCCATCGGCGGTAAAGGATTCTAAGGTCTTGTCGGCCATCCGCCAATAGCCGGCACAGACGTTCGGCCCGTGGATTTCGAGTGTGCCGACGTCGCCGGCGCCGACCAGCGCGCCCGTCGCATCGCGCGCCCGCAGCATCACGCCGGGCAGGGCAAAGCCGACGCTGCCGGCGATGCGGGCGCCGTCATACGGGTTGGAGGTGATCATCCCGGTCTCGGTCATGCCATAGCGTTCGAGGATGGCGTGGCCGCTGCGCGCGGCGAATTGGCGATGGGTTTCATCGAGCAACGGCGCCGAGCCGCTGATGAACAATCGCATGTTGGCGCAGTCGCCCCGGCCGAATTCGGGTTCCGCGAGCAGCCGGACATAATGCGTCGGCACGCCCATCATCACCGTCGCCCGGCCCAGCAGCGCGCGGACGCGGCCGACGTCGAAGCCCGGCTCGAACAGGATCGCCGCGCCGCTGAGCAAGGCGCAGTGCAGCGCCACGAACAGCCCATGGACATGGAAGATCGGCAGGATGTGGAGCAGGCGGTCGTGCTCGGTGAAGCGCCACAGGTCGATCAGCGCCAGCGCGTTCGACCGCAGATTTTCATGGGTGATCATCGCGCCCTTCGATCGCCCGGTCGTTCCCGAAGTATAGCAGATCGCCGCGACGTCGCCGGGGGCGCGCGCCGCGACTTTTGTGTCGGGCGCCAGCGCCAGCGCTTCGGCCCAAAAGCTACTCGACGCGTCGGTGCCGAGCTCCGCCTCGGCGGGCCAGTCGCCGCCGCGCCCCGGCGCATGGACGAACAGCGCCGGCGTGGCATCGCCGAGGAAATAGCCGACCTCCGCCGGCGTATAGGCGGTGTTGAGCGGCACGAAGACGGCGCCGACCTGAAGGCAGCCGAGATAGAGCGCCACCGCCGCCGGGGATTTTTCGACCTGGACAACAACCCGGTCGCCAGCGACGACGCCACGCCGGCGCAGCGCCGCGGCGAATGGCCCGGCGAATGCCAGCAGCGCCGAATAGCCGATGGCGCTGCCGCCTTGCAGGCACAGCGCCGGCGCATCGCCGCGGCGCGCGGCGCGTCCGGCGATGTCGTCAAACAGATTGCCGCCGGCCATTTGCCTTGTCCTCTCGTCCCGGTTGCGACGCCAATGATCGAATTTCGCAGCAACGTCCATGCTGCCGGAGGCGCCCCGGCCTTACCGGAGCAGCCCGGCCTGACGCAGCGCATTATTGATCATCGCCTCGATGCCGCCGATCTCGCTGGCCTTCGGCATTGAAGCGGCGGGGCTCGCCGACGCCATTTGCGGGGCAATCCCCCAGAACGCCGCGATCCGCCGCGTCGAGGAAATGCCGGTTTCGATCATGAACGATCCCGGCGTGCCACAGGCTTCGGCGCCGCGCGCGGTGACCGGGGCGCCATGCCCCATGCCGGCGATGATGACGGCCTCGATGACGGCCTTGCCCCGCTTGTCGCGCCAGACCCGGCGCATATGGCCGCCGAAAGGCTCGCTGGAGGGCGCGGACACGCCGTGCAGGCTCGCCCAACCCGCCGCCAGCGCTTCGGCATTGGCGGCATCGACCATGCCATCATTGCTGCCGTGCCAGACCGAAAGCGTCGGCCATGGCCCGGTGTGCGATGACGCGGCGCGGACCAGCGCCGCCGTCGCCGCGGCGTCCGGAAGCCCGGCGCCGCGCATCCGCTCAAAGGCCTGGGACATGGAGCCGGCAACGCCATGCGGCACCCCGGCGATGATGGCGCCGCCGGCGAACAGCTCGGGCGCCGTCGCCAGCATCGACGCCGCCATGGCGCCGCCCGCCGACAGCCCGGTGACAAAGATGCGGCGCCGGTCGAGATCATGGGCATCGACCATCGCGTCGATCATCTGGCGGATCGATTCGACCTCGCCGCCGCCTTGCCGGACGTCGCCGGGAACGAACCAGTTGAAGCATAGATTGGGATTGTTGGAACGGGTCTGTTCGGCGAACAGCAACGCGAAACCCTCGGCTAGCGCCAGCTCCGACCAGCCGGTGCCGCGGTCATAATCGCCGGCACTCTGTGTGCAGCCGTGCAGGACGACGACCAAAGGCGCGTTGCGGGAAAGCCCGGCTGGAACCAGCGTCCAGGCGCGCAGGTCGCCGGGATTGCTGCCGAAACCGGTCATTTCGACAAGGTCGGCGCGGCCAGGGCTGGCGCGACCGGTGCTGGCCGCCGCCATCGCCGTGCGGTGTGCCGTCAGGCGAGCGACTGTATCTCCGAGATTGCGCAATCCGGTCTTCCTCAAGATTCCGCGTGCCAGACGCCGCAAGCGGGGTCAAAGCGACGTTGGCGTCTGGTCCACATTGGGCGGCGGCGCCTGCCGGTGCCGATGCCAGCCAAGTGAAACAGACGCTAGCATGGTTTATGCCGCAGTGCAGCATAAATCGGTGCCAAGACGAAGGCGCCTCAGGATCCGATGCCGATCTCGGCGGCGGCGGCGCGGATCCGCCCCTGCGCCGCGGTATCGCCGGCAAACGCCGACAGCGCATCGCGGCGGGCCTTTGCCGCCGCAGCGCTGTCGCCAAGTACGCTGCGCGCCCGCATCATCCGCATCCAGCCAGCCTCGTCGCGGGGGTTGGCCTCCAGCTTTTTGGCAAGGCTGTCGACCATGCCGTGAATCATCGCCTGGCGATCGCCGGCGGTCATCGCCGCGGCGCTCGCGATCTGCTCCGCCGACGGCCCGGGCATCACCCCCGCAGCGGCTCTCGCAAGCCCGGTGAGCCCCGGCATCGGCGCCGAAGCGACCGTCGCGCCGCCGCTCAGCGGCGGCTTGATCGCCGCCAGCCGCGCCGAAACGTCGATCTTGGCCGCCCGCGCCGTCTGTTCGACGACGCCGCGCAACTGCGGCACCCATGGCGCATCACCGGCCGATTCGCCCAGCAATTTCAACCAGTCCTCGATGGCGCCGCGGGCATCGCCCTCCTGCTGTTTCTTGACGCCGAGGAAATAGCGCGCCCGTGCATCGGCGCCGTCCTGCGCCTTGGCCTTGGCAAAGGCTTCGCTCGCCGCCGGGGTGACATTGCCGCCGGCCGCCTGCACCAATGCTTCGCCATAGGCCGATTGGTAACCGGCGCCATCGGACTTCAACGCCACCGCCTTGGCATAGGCGGCGGCCGAATCGCCAAAGCGCTGCGTCTGGAAATACGACCAGCCGAGCATCCGCCAACCTTCCGGATCGCCGGGATTCTCCTGCATCTTTTTTTCAAGCCCGGCGACCACTGTGGCAATTTCGCCGCTGGGCGCGGCGGTCGCACCGGGCGCGGGCGCGGTGGCGGTGGCCAAGCCGACAGGCGGCGAACCGCCGGCCAACATGGGCCTGCCCAGGCTGATGTAAAGCCCGGCGCCGGCCAGCGCGACCATCGCCGCCAGCCCGATGGCGACCCCGGCGAGCGCCCGCGACCCCAGCGAGCGGCCGGCATCCTCGGCGATATGTCCCGCCGCCAGCATCCGGCGCTTGATTTCGGTGCGCAGCCCCTCGGCATCGGCCGGCGGGATGGTGCCTGCCGCCAGCTGCACATCGATATCGCCGAGCTGGTCCCTGAGCACGGCCAGCGTCGCGGCGCGCGCATCGGCGCGGGCTTCGTGGCGGCGGACCAGCGGGATGGTCAGGACAGCGGCCGACACGGCGGCCATCACGGTGAGAATGATCCAAAAAATCATCGGAGCTTTCTGTTCGATTGGGAGATGCGGGTCAGGCTTGGGTGATCACGGGGAGTCCTGCGACAGCGCCGCAACTTCGGCACGTTCGGCCTCGCTCAGCGGTGGTGCTTCGGCGCGGATGGCGCGGCGCCGCGACCAGACCAGCAGCGCGGCGCCGCCACCCAGCAATATCGCGAATGGCCCGAGCCAAAGCGCCCAGGTCGCGGGTTCGACCGGCGGCTTGAGCAGGACGAAATTGCCATAGCGCTGGACGACATAGTCGATCGCCTCGGCGTCGGTGCGCCCTTGCGTCAGCTGCTCGCGGACGACGATGCGCAGGTCGCGCGCCAATGGCGCATCCGAATCGTCGATCGACTGGTTCTGGCAGACGACGCAGCGCAATTCCTTTGAAATCTCCCGCGCCCGCGCCTCAAGCACCGGATCGGCAAGCATTTCATCGGGCAGCACCGCTGCCGCCGGCATTGCGGAGAACAGGGCCGAGAATAGGGCGGCGAACAGCGCCAACCACAGCCGCTTCATGCCTCGGCCCTCAGCCTGGTCATCAACGGCTTGATTATGGCTTCCCAGATCTCGGGCGAAATCGGCCCGACCTGTTTGAAGCGGACCCGGCCGGACTTGTCGATAATGAAGGTTTCGGGAACCCCGGTAACGCCAAGGTCGATGGCGGTGCGCCCGGCTTCATCGGCGGCGATCGCCTTGTAGGGGTTGCCCAAGCGCGCGATCCAGTCGCGCGCGTCTTGCGGCTTGTCCTTCCAGGCGATGCCATAGACCGCAAAGCCTTCGCCCGAAATGCGGGTCAGCACCGGATGTTCCTGCGGGCAGGCGGCGCACCAGCTGGCAAAGACGTTGAGCAGCGCCGGTTCGCCCTTCAGAACGGCGCTGGCAAAGCCCGGCCCGCCACCGGCGACGGCCTCGATCCCCGGCAGCGCGAACCGCGGCAGCGGCCGGTCGATCAGTTGCGACGGCAAGGCCTTGGGGTCCTTGGTCAGGCCAACGCCGAAAAAGCCGATCAGCACCATGAAGGCGATCACCGGCACGACGAAGATGAAGCGCTTCATCCGCTGCCTCCTATTCCGCCGGGACCAGCGCCGGGCGCAGCGACGGCAACGCCTGCGGCCGAACCGGCGCTCCGATGCGGAAACGCCGGTCGGCAAGGCTGGCGGCGCCGCCCATCGCCATCATCAGCGCGCCGAACCAGATCCAGTTGACCAGCGGATGGTGGTAGATGCGCACGACGATTCCTTGCCCTTGGCGGTCATTCTGCCGGTCGCCGATGGCGATATAGCTGTTGCCGAGGATCGATGCGCCGATCGCCGCCTCGGTCGTCTGGTTGCGGCTGACCGGGAAGAAACGCTGCTCGCTGACAAGCTCGCGGATGCTGTCGCGCCCGAGAAATCTTGCCTTTCGGACGCTGAAACGCGCCTGCACCGCCTGGTAATTCGGCCCCTTCGCTTCGCCGATGCTGTTCAGCGTCACCTGCATGGCGCCGAGCGTCGTGGTTTCACCGGGCCGCATGACGAGGATCTTTGATTCGGCAAAACCGCTCATCGCCGAAACTCCCGCCGCGGTGACGCCCAGCCCCGCATGCGCCAGCGCCATGCCGAGCACCGCCGCAGGGGTCGTGCGAACCAGCCGCATCGAGAAACCGCCGGATGCTTTTGAACCACCACCAGTCCAGCGCCGCGCCAGCGCCATGATGCCACCGAGGACGAGCCAGAAGCCCAGCGCGAAACCGAACGCCGCCGCCGACTGCTTGAGGCCCAGCGCCAGCCACAACAGCGCCCAGACGCCAAGCGTCAGCAGCGCCGGCCATTTCAGCCTGGCCGCGACCGCTCGCAACGAATCGCGCTTCCACGCCAGCACCGGCCCGACGCTGACCAGCAGCAGCAGCGGCACCGACAATGGCACGAAGACCAGATTGTAATAGGGTGGGCCGACCGAGATCTTGTCGGCGCTGACGGCTTCGATGATCACCGGGTAAAAGGTGCCAAGGAACACCACCGCCGTCACCGCCATCAGGAACAGATTGTTGAGCGTCAGCCCGGCCTCGCGGCTGATCCCGGCGAACAGCGCGCCCGACCGCAGCATCGGGGCACGAAAGGCGAACAGCGCCAGTGCAGCGCCGGTGGAGCCGATAATCATCGCCAAGATGAAGACGCCGCGCTGCGGATCGACAGCAAAGGCGTGGACCGAAGTCAGGATGCCCGAGCGCACGAGGAAGGTGCCGATCAGGCTGAGCGAGAAGGCCAGGATGGCGAGCAGGATCGTCCAGCCGGCCAACGCCTGGCGCTTTTCGGTGACGATGGCGGAATGCAGCAGCGCCGTGCCGAGCAGCCACGGCATCAGCGAGGCGTTCTCGACCGGGTCCCAGAACCACCAGCCGCCCCAGCCAAGTTCATAATAGGCCCAGAAGCTGCCCAGCGCGATGCCGAGGGTCAGCGGTATCCATGCCGCCAGTACCCACGGCCGCATCCAGCGCGCCCAGGCGGCGTCCGCCCGGCCTTCGAGCAGCGCCGCGACGGCAAAGCTGAAGGTGACGGAAAAGCCGACATAGCCGAGGTAAAGCAGCGGCGGATGGAAGACGAGGCCGGGGTCCTGGAGCAGCGGGTTGAGTTCGGCGCCATCGAGCGGCGCCGGGTCAAGCCGGGCAAAGGGGTTCGAGGTAAACAGCGAAAACGCCAGGAAGGCGACGCTGATCATCGCCTGCACCGACAGCACACGGGCTTGCAGGCTGGGGCGGAGATTGCCGCCGAAACGGCCGATGCCGGCGCCGAAGATGGCGAGGGTCAGCACCCACAGGAGCATCGAGCCTTCGTGGTTGCCCCAGGTCGCGGCGAGGCGATAGGCCATCGGCTGGGTCAGCGACGCATGTTCAGCGACGAGTTCGACCGAGAAATCGGCGCGGCCAAAGCAGATCATCAGGATTACGAATGCCGTCAGGATCAGCATCGCCTGCAGCTGCGCCGCGCTGCGGCCGAAAGCCATCAGCGCCGTATCGCCGCGAATTGCCCCCAGCATCGGCAGCACCGCCTGCGCCGTCGCTGTCAGCAACGCCAGGATGAGCGCGAAATGCCCGATTTCGGCAAACATAACACGAGCCTCCGCGCCCTCAGGCAAATTCGCCTTTGGGGCACTCTAACCGACCGCGCGCGAGATGGTAGAGTGTTTATCGGTCGCGGAGCCAGCCGGCGGGCGGACAAGCGCCTCCGGCGGGGGGGGGGGGGGGGGCGGGCGCCCAAAGCCACCAAAAGGGGCAAAATTAAAAAAATAATTGGGGGGGCGACGCGGCCCCCC
>JANNJH010000030.1:0-11895 GCA_031405775.1 Sphingomonadales bacterium
GGGTTGCCGTAACGCATGGCGTAGCGCACGTCTACCGCGTGGCCGCGCACGCCCACCACGCCGAAACACGGCATCTGGCCTATACGCCCGACCAGATGTTTGCGCTGGTGGCCGATATCGGCCGCTATGCCGAATTTTTGCCCTGGGTGCAGGCGACGCGGATCCTGAAGATCGAAGACAATGTCGTCACCGCCGAACTGATTGTCGGTTTCAAGCTGGTGCGCGAACGCTTTACCAGCCGGGTGACGCTGACCCCGTCATCGAAGATCCATGTCGATTATATTTCGGGGCCGCTGAAACATCTGCACAACAACTGGGTATTTCGTGCGGCACCCGATGGCGGCTGCGATATCGATTTCAACGTCGAGTTCGAATTCAAGAGCAAAATATTCGAAAAGCTGGCGGGCATTTTCTTCCACGAAGCTTTCCGGCAGATGGTCAGCGCCTTCGAATCGCGCGCCGCGACAGTCTATGGCGCGGCGTCGGCGGCACCCGGCATAAGCAGTTCGAGCGCCACCAGCGCCGCTTGACGGCGGATTTCGCTGCGCCCGAGGTCGCCGAAATGGCGAATATCGGCGACCATCGTATCGGGGTCGCCGCCGCGGGTGGCGCGGGCGAAGACCACCGTGCCCACTGGCTTTTTCTCGGTTCCGCCATCGGGGCCGGCGATGCCGGTGATGGCGACGGCGGTATCGGCGTGGCTGTGCTTGAGCGCGCCTTGCGCCATCGCCCAGGCCACCGCGATCGACACGGCGCCAAAGGTTTCGAGGATATCCCGGTTGACGCCGATCGATTCCATCTTGGCTTCGTCCGAATAGGTCACGAAACCGCGTTCGACGACATCGGATGCCCCGGCGATTTCGGTCAACGCCGCCATCACCAGCCCGCCGGTGCAGGATTCGGCGGCGGCGATCATGCGTCCGGCGGCGCGATTGGCGTCGAGAACGCGGGTGGCAGCGGCGAGCAGTTCGGGGTCCATGGTTTACCTTCTACGCCGGAAGTCGCACGCTGGCGATAGGCTGCTCCGGAAGTCGCACGCTGGCGATAGCCTGCGCCGCAAGACCTTCGCCGCGGCCGGTGAAGCCGAGCATTTCGGTGGTTGTCGCCTTGACGCTGATGCGGGCAATATCGATCGCCAGGATCGCTGCGATCCGTTCGCGCATGGCGGCGCGGTGCGGGCCGATCTTGGGACGTTCGGCGATGATCGTCATATCGACATGGTCGATGATGCCGCCGGCTTCGCGCACCAGCCTGGCGGCAAAGGCGAGGAACTGATCGGACGCGGCACCCTTCCAGCGTGGGTCGCCGGGCGGGAAATGATCGCCGATATCGCCGGCGCTGATGGTGCCGAGCAGCGCGTCCGTCAGCGCATGGAGCGCCGCATCGGCGTCGCTGTGGCCAATAAGGCCGTGGCTGTGGGGGATGGCGATGCCACATAGCCAGACATGGTCGCCGGGGCCGAAGCGATGGACGTCAAAGCCGCTGGCGACTCGCGACGAAAGTTCAGGGGTGACCATCGCTGCGGCTTTGGCAAAATCTCGGGGGCCGGTCACCTTGAAAGCGCGCTCGTCGCCCGGTGTCACGGCGACGCGCAAGCCCGCGCCGAGGGCGACCCCGAGTTCATCGGTGGCGCCCGGTGCGGCAGCACGGTGCGCGGCGAGCAGCGCCCCAAAGCGGAAGGCCTGCGGCGTCTGCACCCGGAACAGTCCGTCGCGGTCGACCGCGGCGTCATAATGCGACGCGCCGCGGCGCAGGCTGTCGTTGACCGCAAGCCCCGGCACCGCGCCGTCATTGGCGGGATCGGCAAGAGCCGCGATCAGGCCATCGAGCACGGAATCGGGAACCAGAGCGCGCGCCGCGTCATGGACGAGGACGACGGCGGGGGCAGCATCCGAAAGCGATTCGAGGCCGCGCCGGACCGAATCCTGGCGCGTCGCGCCGCCGGCGACGGGGGCAGGGAGGATCAGGCCATCGACTGCCGCGTCGTACAGCGCCCGGTCGTCGGGGTTGATGACGATGGTGATCGCATCGATGCCGCCATGCGCCCGCAGCCGTTCGATTGCACGGCGCAACAAGGTTTTGCCCGCGACAAGCCGGTATTGCTTGGGGATTGCGCCACCGGCACGAACGCCCCGCCCGGCGGCTACGATGATGGCATGCACGGTCATCTGCCCTCCCTATCGCGGCACCAGCTTGCCGAACAGGGGGAAAGCCGATAGGGCGCGTGCCTGTTTTTGAGGCAATCAAGTGGCGCGCATCCATCCTATCGCCATCGGGCCGGTGAAGCTCGACATGCCGGTGATCCTGGCGCCGATGACCGGCGTCACCGATCGGCCGTTCCGCACGCTCGTCAAACGCTATGGCGCCGGCTTGACCGTGACCGAGATGATCGCCAGCGAGGCGATGATCCGCGAGACGCGCCAGTCACTGCAAAAGGCCGCGTGGGACGCCAGCGAGGAACCCGTCAGCATGCAGCTTGCCGGCTGCGATCCGTTGCGGATGGCCGAGGCTGCCAAGCTGAATGAGGGCATGGGCGCCGCGATCATCGACATCAACATGGGTTGCCCGGTGAAGAAGGTCGTCAACGGCCATGCCGGTTCGGCGTTGATGCGCGAGCCCGAACTGGCGGCGCGGTTGATCGAAGCGACGGTCAAGGCGGTCAAGGTGCCGGTGACGCTGAAGATGCGGATGGGTTGGGATCATGGCAGCCTGAATGCACCCGAACTGGCGCGCGTCGCCGAGGATCTGGGCGTGCAGCTGATCACCGTCCATGGCCGCACACGCTGCCAGCTTTATTCGGGATCGGCCGATTGGGCCTTTATTCGGAACGTCAAGGACGCGGTGAAAGTCCCTGTTATCGTTAATGGCGATATCTGCTCGATCGCGGATGCCGAGACGGCGCTGCAACAGTCGGGCGCCGATGGCGTGATGATCGGGCGCGGCGCCTATGGCAAGCCTTGGCTGATTGCCCAGGTAATGGCGGCGTTGACGGGCAGGGCGGTCCCCGCCGATCCGACGCTGGCGGCGCAGCACGCCCTGGTGCGTGAACATTATGCCATGATGCTCGATCTCTATGGCACCGTCATCGGCGTCAACCTGGCGCGCAAGCACCTTGGCTGGTACACCAAGGGGCTGCATGATTCCGGGGTGTTTCGCAATGCTGCCAACCAGTTGGCGAATCCGGTTGATGTGCTTTCCATGGTCGATCGCTTTTATGAAGGCCAGATGACCCTCGAAGCGCTGGCCGCCTGATGGCTGCCGCCGACCAGCTCCTCGCCGGATTGGCGGTTCCGGCGGTGCTGATCCGTCCCGATGGCATGCCGGTAAAGGCCAATCTTGCCGCCGAAGTCTTCCTCAATGCCAGCCAGCAGGCGCTCGCCGAACGCGGTTGGTCGGCGGCGTTCGGCGCCAACAGCGCCGTCGAGGAACTCGTCCGGCGCGCCCATGATCAAGGCGGTAGCTGCGCCGCTTATGACCTGCCGTTGCATTTCCTCGGGGGCCGCTCCGGTCGCGCCGATGTGCTGGTGTCGCCGGTCGGCGATGCGCCCGACTGGCTGGCGGTGGCCTTCCAGACGCGCGCCGTGGCGACGCTCGTCGATCGCCAGGTGCACCAGCAGGGCGCGGCGCGCTCGGCCGTCGGGGTCGCGGCGATGCTGGCGCACGAGATCAAGAACCCGCTGTCGGGCATCCGTGGTGCCGCGCAGCTTCTCGCCTCGGTCGGTGACGCCGGCACAGCCGATGATGATCGCCGCGAACTGACCGACCTCATCGTCGCCGAGGTCGATCGCATCGCCAAACTTGTCGACCGGATGGAAAGCTTCACCGACACGCGGCCGATCACGCTGCGCCCCGAGAATATCCATGAAGTTCTCGGCCATGTCCGCAAGCTGGCGGAGCAGGGCTTTGCCCGCGGCATCAGCATCCGCGAAAGCTATGATCCGTCGTTGCCGATGGTTGCCGGCAATCGGGACGCGCTGGTGCAGGTGTTCCTCAATCTTCTGAAGAATGCCGCCGAAGCAACTGGTAACAATGGCCGGGTCGAATTGACGACGGCCTATCGCCCGGGCCTCAAGGTGCGTCCCGAAAGCGGTGGCCCGTCGGTATCGCTGCCGCTCGAAGTGCGGGTCATCGACAATGGCCCGGGCATTGCCGACGGGCTCGACGATCATGTCTTCGAGCCGTTCGTCACCACCAAACGCGGCGGTTCCGGGCTCGGTCTGGCGCTGGTTGCCAAGATCGTCGCCGATCACGGCGGAGTCATCGAGTATGAGCGCTCGGGCGACCCGGAGGTTACGATTTTCAAGGTGTTGCTGCCGGTTTCGCGGGACAGGAAAGAGCCGGGCCGATGACCGCAACGATCCTTGTCGCCGATGACGACGCCGCGATCCGCACTGTTGTCCGCCAGTCGCTGGTGCGCGCCGGCTACCAGGTCCGGCTGACCGAGACGGCGGCGGGGCTGGTCAAGCTCGTCGAAGAAGGGCGCGGCGATGTCGTCATCACCGATGTCATCCTGCCCGACGCCAATGGGCTCGATACCATCCCGAAGCTGCTGGCGCTGCGCCCTGGGCTTCGCGTCATCGTCATGAGCGCCCAAAATACTCTGTCGACGGCGGTACGGGCGACTGAGCAAGGGGCGTTCGATTACCTTCCAAAACCATTTGATCTCAATGAATTGACGCGATCTGTTGCTGCGGCACTCGAAGGCCACGTCGACAGCGACGAAGGCGAATTCGGCGGCGACGACACGCCGTTGATCGGGCGATCGGTGGCGATGCAGGAGGTCTATCGCCTAATCGCCCGCGTCGTTCCCAACGACCTGACGGTGATGGTGCTGGGCGAAAGCGGTACCGGCAAGGAATTGGTGGCGCGCGCCATCCACGACATGGGGCCGCGCGCCTCGCGGCCGTTCATCGCGCTCAACATGGCGGCGATCCCGCGCGAGTTGATCGAAAGCGAATTGTTCGGCCATGAACGCGGTGCCTTCACCGGCGCCGCGACGCGCGCGTCGGGCAAGTTCGAACAGGCGCAGGGGCGGCACGCTGTTCCTCGACGAGATCGGCGACATGCCGATCGAGGCGCAAACCCGCTTGCTGCGCGTGTTGCAGACCGGGGAATTCACTACCGTCGGCGGGGTGCGCAGCCAGCGTGCCGATGTCCGCATCGTTTCGGCGACCAACCAGGACCTGCTGGCGCTGACGCAGACCGGGCGTTTTCGCGAGGATCTCTATTATCGGCTCAATGTCGTGCCGCTGATGTTGCCGCCGCTGCGGGCGCGCGCCGAGGACGTGCCGGCGCTGGCGCGACATTTCCTTGAAGTCGCGGCGTCGGAAGGGCTGCCGCGCAAGTCGCTCGATGCCCATGCCATCGACGCGCTGCGCGACCATGTTTGGCCCGGCAATGTCCGCGAGCTTGAAAACCTGATGCGACGGCTTGCCGTGCTCGAGCGCGGCGACGTGATCGGCGTTGCCGCGGTGATCGCCGGGATCGGGCCGGGGGCGCGACCGGTGGCGCCGGCGCCGATCGGCGAATCGCTTGGCCTTGCCGAAGCCGCCGCCGCGCATATCGGCCGTTATTTCGCCGAGTTCGGCGGTAATTTGCCGCCGGATGGCGTCTATGACCGGTTGTTGGCCGAAGTCGAACGTCCGCTGATCGCGGCGTGCCTCGATGCGACCGGCGGCAACCAGTTGAAGGCCGCCAAGCTGCTCGGAATCAATCGGAATACGCTGCGCAAAAAGCTGACCGACCTGGGCCTTGACCCGGTATCGGCACGTCGCGGCTGATCGCCGTCATTCTTCTGTCGCAACAGCGCAACGGCTGTGTTTCTTTAGCCACAATTTTGGCTTAGAAGGGGCATCGGATGACCGACGCTCCCGCTTCTGCTCCCGCATTGTCCGCGCCCACCAATTTGGCGGCGTCGCGTTGGCGCGGCCTGCGCCGACGGCTGAACCGCTGGACGCGGCGCGTCGATCTGTTCCCGCGTCTCGAAGTCGCCGCCGTCATCCTGACCATCATTCTGGGTTGGTCGAGCTATGCGCTGCTCACCGGCGGCGCCGCGCCGGCCAATGGCGTTTCGCCGCCGCTGGTGACGCTGTTGCTGGTGGCCAATTTGCTGCCGGTGATGACGCTGGTGGTTTTGATCGCCCGGCGCGTCGCGATCCTGCTTGCCAACCGCCGGCGTGGGTTGGCGGGGGCACAGCTCCACGTCCGCATGGTGGCGTTGTTCGCTGGAATCGCCGCAGTGCCGACGGTGCTGGTGGTAATCTTCGCCTCGCTGCTATTCCAGTTCGGTGTGCAATTCTGGTTTTCGGACCGGGTGAAGACCGTTCTCGATGGCTCGAACCAGGTCGCCCAAGCCTATGTCGAGGAAAACCGCCAGCGCGTCGCCGACGACATCATGGCGATGGCCACCGACGTCAACAATTACGCCCGCGATTTCGGGCTGGGCAGCGAGCTGTTCGTCAAGGGCCTGGAGTTCCAGGTGGCGGCGCGCAACCTCAGCGAGGCCGTCGTCTTCAGCCGCGGCGCCGATGGCAAGATCGCCGTGATCGCCAGCAGCGGCATCGGCAGCGCGGTGCTCGCGGCACGCATGAAGGACGTCGATCTTGCCCGCGCCCGGGCCGGCGCCGCGACCGTCGTCGCCAAGGGCAGCGACCGCATCGAAGCGGTGATCGCCATCGACCCGGCCGGGGGGCGCTATATCTACATCAGCCGCAAGGTCGATCCCGCTGTGCTGGCGCGCGCCGACCGGGCGGCCGGCGCGCTCGGCGAATATCGCTCGCTGATCGAGCGTTCGAAGACGATGCAGCTGCGCTTCAACCTGGTGCTGATGGCGGTTTCGCTGCTGACGCTGGCGGTGGCGATCTGGTTCGCGCTGTGGTTGGCCAACCGCCTTGTCGCGCCGATCGCGCGGCTGGCGCTGGCTGCCGAACGGGTTGGTGCCGGCGATCTTGATGCGCGGGTGCCGGTGCGGGGTTCGCCCGACGAAATCGGCACGCTGGCCCGCGCCTTCAACCGCATGACCAGCCAGTTGAAGACCCAGCAGCACGCGCTGATCGGCGCCAACCGGCAGCTCGACGAGCGGCGGCAGTTCACCGAGGCGGTGCTGTCGGGGGTGTCGGCCGGCGTCATGTCGATTTCCGCCACTGGCGTCATTCGCGTCGCCAATCGCTCCGCCGCGGCGCTGCTCGAAGTGTCCGAATTGGCGCTTTCCGGCCAGCCATTGAGTGTCGCCGTCCCCGACCTGGCGACGCTGCTCGACGAGGCCCGGCAAAGCGGTGTCGCTTCGGGGCAGGTGCGGATCGCGCGCGGCACCGAGACCCAGACGCTGTCGGTGCGGATCGCCGGCGAAACCGGCACCGATGGCGGCTATGTGCTGACCTTTGACGATATTTCGGCGCAGCTTGCCGACCAGCGCCGCGCCGCCTGGGCCGATGTGGCGCGGCGCATCGCTCATGAGATCAAGAACCCGTTGACGCCGATCCAGCTCGCCGCCGAACGGCTGCAACGCAAATATGGCCGCCAGATCGCCGATGACCCCGATACCTTTGCCGTGTTGACCGGAACCATCGTCCGCCAGGTCGGCGATCTGCGCCGCATGGTCGATGAATTTTCCGATTTCGCGCGGCTCCCCAAGCCGGTGTTCGCGCCCGAAAGCCTCGACGCCGTGGTCCGCCAGGCGCTGGTGCTGCAGGAAGTCGCCTTTCCGGCGATCGCCTTCAGCGTCATCGGGTCGGCGCCCGAACCGCTGGTTTGTGATCGCCAGCAATTGGCGCGGGCGCTGACCAATCTGATCAAGAATGCCGGGGAATCGGTGACGGCACGCATCGACCGCGACACCGCCGAAGGCGGATTGACGCGGCAGGGAGTCATCGAGATCAGCATCGCCGACAGCCCTGACGCTGCGACCGTCACCGTCACCGACAACGGCGTCGGGTTGCCCGCCGAAAGCCGCGAGCGCCTGACGGAGCCTTATGTGACGACGCGGGCGCGCGGCACCGGCCTCGGCCTCGCCATCGTCAAGAAGATCATCGAGGACCATGGCGGCACGCTCGAACTCGGCGATGCACCCGGCGGCGGCGCCTTTGCCCGCGCCCGGCTAAGCCGCGCCATGATCGCCGACCGCGACGACAACGAGCTTCGCCCACCCTTCAAGATGACAGCCTAGGATGAACCGCTAGCATGGCCCTCGACATCCTGATCGTCGACGATGAAGCCGATATCCGCGACCTGATCGCCGGTGTTCTCGGCGATGAAGGCTATGGCACCCGCACCGCCGGCGACAGCGACGGCGCGCTGGCGGCGCTGGCCGAGCGCCGACCTTCGTTGATCGTCCTCGATGTCTGGTTGCAGGGGTCGCGGCTCGACGGCATCGAGCTTCTCGATGAGATCAAGCGGCGCGAACCGACCCTGCCGGTCGTGGTGATTTCCGGCCATGGCAATATCGAGACCGCCGTCGCCGCGATCAAGCGCGGCGCCTATGACTTCATCGAAAAACCCTTCCAGGCCGAACAATTGCTGCTCGTGGTGCGGCGCGCGACCGAGACCGAACGCTTGAAACGCGAATATGAAGCGCTGAAGCAACGCGTCGGTTTCGATACCGAACTGACCGGATCATCGGTGTTGATCAACGGCGTCCGCGCCACCCTCAAGCGCGTCGCCGCCACCGGATCGCGCGTCCTCATCACCGGTGCCGCCGGGTCGGGCAAGGAAATCGCCGCGCGCCTGCTCCACCAATGGAGCCCGCGCGAAGCCTCGCCGTTCATCGTCGTCAGTGCGGCGCGGATGACCCCCGACCGCGTCGAGGAAGCGCTGTTCGGCGTCGAGGAGGGCGGCCACCTGGTGCATTCCGGGCTGTTCGAACAGGCGCATGGCGGCACGCTGTTTCTCGACGATGTCGCCGACATGCCGATGCCGACGCAGGCCAAGATACTGCGTGTCCTGACCGAACAGATTTTCCAGCGTGTCGGCGGATCGCGCTGGGTGCGCGTCGACGTCCGCGTCATCAGTGCGACATCGCGTGATCTCGTCGCCGAAATCGCCGCCGGGCGCTTTCGCGAGGACCTTTATTACCGCCTCAACGTCGTTCCCGTGCGGATGCCCTCGCTTGCCGAGCGACGCGAGGATGTCGGCGAACTCGTCCAGTATTTCCTCACCCGCTATGCCGCCGAACGCCGCGTCTCGACCCCGGCGCTCAGCCCGGACGCCATCGCCGCGTTGCAGAGCGATGACTGGCCGGGCAATGTCCGCCAGTTGCGCAACGTCGTCGAACGCACGCTGATCCTGGCGCCGGCGGAACGCATCGCCAGCATCGATATCGACATGCTGCCCCCCGAAGTCACCGCCGAACCGGCCACGCTGGTGCCCAACCAGGCGGTGCGTTCGATCATGGGTACGCCGCTGCGCGAGGCTCGCGAGGCGTTCGAGCGCGAATATCTGCGTGCCCAGATCCGGCGGTTTTCGGGCAATATTTCCAAAACGGCGGTGTTCATCGGCATGGAGCGCTCGGCGCTGCATCGCAAGCTGAAGGCGCTGGGGCTTGCCGATGGACCGGGCGGCGATGGCGATGGCGGGGCGATCGGCTGACCGTATCGTCGCATTGCGCCATTGCCCCATTGAGAACTGCGCTGCACAGCACTATCCTTTGCTTATCTCCGCCGATCAGGTGGGGGCGTTGACGCCGGGCAACGGTGCGGTCGCGGGCCTTTTGCAGTCCGCCAAGAAACGAAAGAGCTTAAAATGGCCGAGAAATCCAACAACTTGCAGGATGTTTTCCTCAACGCGGTGCGCAAGACCAAAACGCCGGTGACGATGTTCCTCGTCAATGGTGTCAAGCTTCAGGGCATCATCACCTGGTTCGACAATTTTTCGGTGCTGCTGCGCCGCGATGGCCAGTCGCAATTGGTCTACAAGCACGCCATATCGACAGTGATGCCGGCAATGCCGGTGCAATTGTTCGATGCCGAACGAATCGATGAAAGCGACGACGATTGACTGAGTTGAAGCCTGCTTTGGAGCAGGGGTGGGACGACGGTCGCGGCGTGCGCTTTGGCGCGCCGGCCGTCGTCGTGCTGCCGTTGAAGGACGCAAAAGGCGGCAAGGATTCTGGGGGCGGCAAGCCGGCGATCCGTTCCCCCGAGGCGCGGCTGGCCGAGGCCGAAGGCCTGGCGCGCGCCATCGCTCTCGATGTCGTCCATTCCGAGATCATCAAGCTGCGCGCCGCCAGCGCCTCGACGCTGTTCGGCAAGGGCCAGATCCAGCGGCTCGCGGCGGCGGTGGCGGCGCATGATGCCCAGCTTGTCATCATCGATGGAATCGTCTCGCCGATCCAGCAGCGAAATCTTGAGAAAGAGCTCAAGGCCAAGGTCATCGACCGCACCGGCCTCATTCTCGAAATCTTCGGCGATCGCGCCACTACCCGCGAAGGCACGCTTCAGGTCGAACTCGCGCATCTGCAATATCAGGCGAGCCGGCTGGTGCGGTCATGGACCCATCTTGAACGCCAACGCGGCGGCTTCGGCTTCATGGGCGGCCCGGGTGAAAGCCAGATCGAAACCGATCGCCGGCTGATCAAGGACCGCATCGTCCGGCTGAAGGACGAGCTGGACGACGTTCGCCGCACGCGCGGCCTGCACCGTCGCCAGCGCCAGAAGGCACCGTGGCCGGTGGTGGCGCTCGTCGGTTATACCAACGCCGGGAAATCGACGCTGTTCAACCGGCTGACCGGCGCCGAAGTCCGCGCCGAGGATCTGTTGTTCGCGACGCTCGACCCGACAATGCGGGCGATCAAGCTGCCCGGCCACGACAAGGTCGTGGTATCCGACACGGTGGGCTTTGTATCCGATTTGCCGACGCAACTTGTCGCCGCGTTCCGCGCCACGCTGGAAGAAGTCATCGAGGCCGATTTGATCGTCCATGTCCGCGATATTTCGCACCCCGACAGCGAGGCGCAGGCGCAGGACGTCGCCGACGTGCTCCGCGGCCTCGGGCTGACCGACGAACTCAAGCGCGTGCCGATCCTGACAGTGTTCAACAAGATCGATGCGCTGCCGCCCGAGGCACGCGAAGCGCTGGCCGCGCGGGCAGGGGACGACGCCATCGCTGTTTCGGCGCTGACCGGCGAGGGTCTCGACGAACTGCGCGAGCAGATGGCGATCCTGTTACGTGCTGGAACGCACGTGCATGAAATCCACCTCGCCCCCAGCGAAGGCCGGCGCATGGCCTGGCTCCACGAACATGGCGAAGTTATCGGCCGCACCTATGATGAGACCGGCGTGGTCCTGCAAGTCCGCATGAGCGACGCCGACCGGGCGCGTTTCGCGGCGCTGTAAAGGCGAATTACGTTCCTTCTCCCTCCCCGCACCGCGGTAGAGTGGTGAGGGGGAAGGTCTGCCCGCGCCCCGGAAGCGGGCATTTCGTATAGAATGTGCATCGTCGGCTGTGGAAGCGGTCCGTCCGATTTTCAAGGGATCTTCTCGGAGCGGCCGTTGTAGGGCCGAAGCTCTTTTTTTCAGGGGCGCCGCCGAAATGATGGCCTTACCCATCTAGTGTCCTACAGAGAGCCCGGCCCCGGGCGCCGCCGGCGAAGCGCTGCTCGAGGTCGGCAAGCTGGAAGCGGGCTACGGCGCAGAACCGGTGCTCAAGGGCATCGACCTGCGCGTCAGTGCGGGCGAGCTCGTCGCCGTCCTCGGCGCCAACGGCGCGGGCAAGTCCACGCTGATGCGCGCCCTGTCCGGCCTGCACCGCCCGGTGCGCGGCCGGATCGCGTTCCAGCGCGGCGAACTCGCGCAATTGCCGGCGCATCGCGTGGTCGCGCAGGGCGTGGTGCTGGTGCCCGAAGGCCGCCAGGTATTTCCCGAGCTTTCGGTGCTCGACAACATCCGCCTCGGCGCCTACCTG
>JANNJH010000031.1:0-6255 GCA_031405775.1 Sphingomonadales bacterium
GTGCCACCACATCGGTGGAGCCGCCGGGCGGATAAGGCACAACGATCTTGATCGGCTTGTTCGGGTACTGGGCCAGTGCGGAGAGGCTCAAAACCGCTGTGAAAACAATGAGCAAGAAGCGTAGTTTCGAAAAAGCTCGTCGGGATATAGGTCCTGGTCTCCAGCGCCACTTCGCGCATCGCCGCCACCGCCGGATGCGACCCGAGCGGCAAGGCATTGGCGAACAGATTCTCGTCCTCGTGGCGGCAGAAATAATGCCCCTCGAACAGTTCGGGAGGCAGGATCACCTGCGCTCCCGCTGCCGCCGCGCCGCGCACCGCCAGCGCCGTCGCCGCGATATCGGCATCGCGCACCCCCGAAAAGGCCAGCTGGAGGCCGGCAACGGTAATCTGACGCATCGCGAAAAATCCCAGAGCGTTTTCCCATCGGCTTCGATGGTCAGGAAAACGCGGTGAACCGTAGAACTAGATGGCGACGCCGAAACGCGAAAGCATCGCCGCCGTGCCGATGTAGAGCGCCGTCGTCAGCGCGCAACCCATCATCAACCCCGGCCAAAAGCCGATGCCGTGCCGCCACAGCCAGGGCATGACCAGAAACATCGGCAATGACGGCAGCACATACCAGAAGGTCGCGCTGCTGTGCACCGACAGCCGGTTTATATCGCCGGTATCGCGCCAGATCCACATCATGCCGAGCACCGATACCAAAGGCAGCGACGCGAACAGCGCGCCCAGCGCCGCATTGCGCCGCGCCGTTTCCGAAACCACCCCGACGATGGCGCCCGATATCAGCGCCTTGACGATGGCGTAGAGCATGTCAGGCCGGCTGCTGCTGCGTAATGCAGTGGAAGCCGCCGCCGCCGGTCAGGATATGATCGGCGCGCAGGCCCACACAATCGCGATCCGGGAACAGCGCGCCGATCGCCGCCACGGCTGCATCGTCCGAGCCCACGCCATAGGTCGGCACGACGACGACAGTGTTGCCGATATAGAAGTTCATATGGCTGGCCGGCACCACCGCGCCGTCGCGCAGCACGCGGCCCGGCGACGGCACACCGACGATATCCAGCCCGAAATCGCGCGCCCGTTCATGCGCATCGATCAGCACGTCGCGATTGGGATCGTCGGCGGCCGGCACCGGCAGCGCCAGCACCCCCGGCGCCACGAAGCGCGCCAGATTGTCGACATGGCCATCGGTATGATCATTCGCCAACCCGTCGCCGAGCCACAACAGCCGGTCGATCCCCAGGTCGCGCCGCAAATGCGATTCGACCTCGGCGCGGTCCATCTTGGGGTTGCGATTGGGATTGAGCAGACATTGTTCGGTCGTCACCGCCAGCCCGCTGCCATCGACATCGATGGCGCCGCCCTCCAGCACCCAGCCGTGGCGCGCCAGCGGCACCCCGGCCTTGCCGGCGACGAACGCCGCGACGCCGTCATCGCCCGGCAGATCATATTTCCCGCCCCAACCATTGAAGCGGAACCCCGCCGCCGCCGCGCCAGCCGCCGAGGCCATGAACAACGGCCCGGTATCGCGCAGCCAGATGTCGCCGAAAGCGTAAAGGTGGAAGCCCACATCCGCCCCCGCCAGCATATCACGCGCCGTCAGCAACGCGCCCTGGTTGGCGACGAGCAATTCCACCCGTTCTCCCGCTGCGATCGCCCGCACCATCGCCGCGACCTCGGCCTGCGCCGGCAGCAGGTCATCGCGCCAAAGCTCGGGATGCGACGGAAACGCCGTCCAGGTCGCTGTGTGCGGCAACCATTCGGCGGGTTGGCGCGCGCTCATTTGGCACCGACGGGTGAGCCGAGAATCTTCATCCCCCAAGATTGCCAGTTGAGACGCCGAGAAGCAACGCCGTTCGCCTCTCGGGAGGACGTCACGGTTCGGCCGTCGCCAGCCCCTTGAAACCCTGCGCCACCACATACCACTCGCTCGAACCCTTGCGGCTGGCCGGCGGCTTGACGTGCTTGACCGTCGAAAACGCCGTCTTCAAGGCCCCGGTCAGCGCGCCGTCGCCGCCCCCGGCCAGCACCTTGGCGACAAAATTCCCGCCCGGCCGCAGCAACCGCGTCGCCATGTCGAGCCCGGCTTCGATCAACCCCATGGTGCGCAGATGGTCGGTCGCCTGGTGGCCAACGGTGTTCGCCGCCATGTCGGACAGCACGAGATCGGCCTTGCCGCCGAGCGCCTGCAACAGCAGCTCCTCGGTATCGTCATCAAGAATATCCTTCTCGAAGATCGTCACCCCGACAATCGCATCGATCGGCAACAGGTCGATCGCGACGATCTGCGCCCGCGGCCGTTTTTCGAGCACGATCTGGCACCAGCCGCCCGGCGCCGCGCCGAGATCGACGACGCGCTCGACCTGCCCGAGCAGCCCAAATTGTTCATCAAGCTCCTTGAGCTTGAACGCCGCGCGGCTGCGATAGCCCGCCGCCTTGGCCGCCACCACATAGGGATCGTTGAGCTGCCGTTCGAGCCAGCGGTTCGACGAATTGCTCCGGCGTTTCGCGGTCTTGACGCGCACCTTGCCGCCGCGCGACCGGCCACCGGTACCGCCCGGCCCGCTGCCGCGGGAATTGCCACCAGCTGTCGTCATGTCAACACCATCATCTCGTTCATCGCCCGGTCGCCCAGACGCCATCGCGGCCCATCAAGGTCCGCAGAATTCCTTCGCGGATGCCACGATCGGCAATCCGCACGCCGCCGCCCGGCCAGCGCGACAGGATCGCATCGACGATGGCACAGCCGGCGACGATCAATTCGGCGCGATCCGACCCGATGCAGGCGATACGCGCCCGTTCCTTCGGGCTTTTCAAGCCGATCCCGCGACACAGCAATAGTAGCGCTTCGGCATCGACAACCGACCCATCAACCAGCCGCCGATCATAGGACGGCAACCCCATCTCGACACTCGCCAAAGTGGTGATCGTTCCCGACGTGCCGAGCAATTGCACCGCCCCGACGCCGCGCGCCACCAACCGCTCCGCAAAGCCGTCGAGCAATGGTCGCACCCGCCCGAGCATCCGGTCATAGGCCCGCTCGCGATCGATCTCGGTCGCCCATTGCGGCTCGGTCTCGGCCAGCGACACCACCCCCCAGGGCATGCTGATCCAGTCGATGATCTCGGGCTCGCCGCCCCCGCTCGTGGCCGCTACGCTGCCCGGCGCGACCAGCATGACCTCGGTCGATCCGCCGCCGATATCGAAAACCAGCGCCGGCGGCCCATCGGCGTCGATCAGCATATGGCAACCGAGCACCGCCAGCCGCGCCTCCTCCGCCGCGCTGATCACATCGAGCGCGATGCCGGTTTCGGCGAACACCCGCTCGACAAAGCGCATGCCGTTCGACGCCCGGCGACAGGCCTCGGTCGCGACATTGCGGGTCAACCGCACATCGCGCCGCGACAGCTTGTCGGCGCAGGCCGCCAGCGCCGCCAGCGTCCGGTCCATCGCCGCATCCGAAAGCCGTCCGGCCTCCATCAGCCCTTCGCCAAGCCGAACCACCCGCGAATAGGCATCGACGATGACGAAACCCTGCGGCCCCGGCCGCGCTATCAGCAGCCGGCAATTGTTGGTGCCCAGGTCGAGCGCGCCATAGGTGCGGCCGCGCCGCGCGATCGGAACCCGGCTGGCCGGGGCGCGCGGCGCCGGCGCCGGGCGTTCACGGTTTTCACGGTGGTCGCGGTTGTCGATCGGCCGCACCGCGCCGCCGATCACGGCGCTAATCACGCCGCTAATCACGCCGGCAACCGGGCGCACGGCACCATCGCCGGCCTGTTCGGCAGCCGCCGCCTCGCCATCAATGGCACCCGTATCGGCAAGGGCCGACATTACAGTCATTATCCAATCACATCACCGGCCACCGCACAAGGCACCGGAACCTGACGACAAAGTTAGAGGCAGTCGCGCGATATGGCAAATTTCGTCTTGGCCGGCGGCGATCGGGGGCCTTCCGAATTGACTTCGCCGCGCGTCGTGCCTAATGCCCGCGTCTGCATCGGCGCCCGGCGCCTGCCTGTGGTTGCTGCCCTGTCGTCTAACGGTAAGACAACAGACTCTGACTCTGTTTATCGAGGTTCGAATCCTCGCGGGGCATCCACAGCGTCCGTCCCATGCTTTGGCGCTCGCCAGCTGGCCACGCTCCGGTGCGATTCCGTCGGGGACTTTCGTACGCCTGCCGGCATCACCAACTCAACCGCAGCGCTTCGCGATCGGCTGTTGCAGCTGCCAATTCGGCGCGGGCGGACGCAATCCGGGCCTGGGCGTCGATCAGGCGCACGCGCGCGTCGGTGGCGGTTTCTTCGCGCTGATTGACGAGAAAGAAGTCGCCCGATCCCAGCTCGAAGCGGCGGCGTTCGGCCACCGCAAGGCGATCGGCGAGGCTGCGCTCTTCGTCGGCGATGGTCGCCAGCCGCTCGGCCGCGCCGACCGCGATGACAATGCCCTCGACCTCGACCGCGATCTGATCGCGCAGGAAGCGACTGCGCTGACCGAGCGCCGCGATTTCGGCGCGCGCTTCGGCGACGCGACCCCTGGCGACACGATTCTGCAAGGGCACGCTGAAGCGAAAGCCGACCACGGCTTCCAATGGCGTGCGGCTGGGTCCGCCAAGGCCGACCGCTCCGATGTCCTTGCCGACATCGCCGCGCAGGTCCAGCCGCGGCGAAAGCTCGTTTCTGGCCAACACCAGCCGGGCGGTCGACTGGTCGATCCGGGTCAGGATAGAACGATAATCAGGGCGGTCGACGGGCGCGGCAACGCGCGCCGCCACCGCGACGCCCGCGAGCGCGGTGGCATCCGCCGGCAGTCGTTCGGGCGCCACCAGCAGCGGCGCACCCGAATCGTCGCGCAGATAAAGCGAGAGCGCATTGGCCGCATTGGCGAAGTCCTGCTCGGCACGCACCGCCAGCGCGCGACGGCGGACCAGATTCTGGTCGTTCTCGGTCAGCAGGATCTCGGGCCGCGCGCCAAGGGTCACCTGGCGTGCGATCGCACCGCGGCGGCGCTCGGCGAGGTCGAGGAGGTCGCGATAGGCGCGCAGTCTCAGCCCCGCCGCGGCCCAGTTCTGGTATGTGTCTACCGCGCGCCGCTGCACCCCGATCGCCACCATCTCGGCCTCGAACCGCGCGACGTCGATATCGGCACCGGCGACGGCTTGCTGGGTGCGGCGCTCGTCGACCACCCGGTCGCGCAGCAGCGCAAACAACGCGCCGACCTTCGCTTCGCCCAGCCGGTTGGTATAAGCCTGATCCTCATAGATCGGGAAAGTGCCCCGCGACGCACGGTAGCCGCCATAGACATAGCCGCCATTGCCGGCAAACGGCTGGGTCGCGCGGCTTTCCACCACGCTGCCGTCGTAAAAACCTGCGACCCGCGATCGGCCGTCGACGTTGAACACGATGTCGAACGCGCCCTCGGCGGACAGCGCCCGCCCTTCCGCCTGACGCACGCGGGCCAGAGCTTCGACGATCTGCGGGGCGGCGCGGGCGGACGACCGCAGCACCTCATCCAGGGTTAGCGGCGTGACCTGCGCGGTGGCGACGACCGGGCAGAGCGCGACCAGAAACACCAAGATATAGCGGATCATTTCCTGGCCGCCTCGTCCTCGCCGAGCTTCGCAACCCTGGCCTTCGCCTCGTCTTTCGCGGGCGCTGGCGGGCGGCGCTCGAGCTCCAGCGGGAAGTCGTTCAGCTGGCGCCATAGCTCGTACCCGACGCGGACCGTCTCCCCCTGCACCCAACCGCGCACCTTGCCGCCGGGACGGACAAAGTCGCGCGTCGGCCACGCCGGCTTGCCCGGTTGCGGCTCGACCAGGATGCGGAATAGCCCGTCGGACGCGGCATTGGGATCGATCGCGCGGACGCGCCCGTCGAACATGCCCTGCGCCACCGATGGCCAGCCGCTGAACTGGATCGCGGGCCAGCCTTCGAACTCCAGCCGCACTGGCCGGCCGGGGCGGACCAGCGGCACGTCGCGACCATCGATGAACAGCTCGACTGCGCGCTCGACGCGCTCGGGAGCGATCACCGCCAGCACCGTGCCGGCCGAGACGAGCGCGCCGCCGGTCGCGGCGTTCAGCTGCTGGACGCGCCCGTCGCGCGGCGCGCGGACCAACTGCGCCGATTGGCGGTTCAGCTGGATGTCGATGCGGTTCAGCTTCGCCCGCGCCTCGGCCAGCTTGGCGCCGGCATCGGCGACCTTGATCTGCGTCTGCTCATAATCGCGGCGGGCGGCGAGGCCTTCGGCGAGC
>JANNJH010000032.1:0-1775 GCA_031405775.1 Sphingomonadales bacterium
CTGCCCAGATGGCGAGCGCCAGCACAAAGCTGATCATCGGCGCCATGATGAACACACCCCGGCTGGCGCCCGAAGGGATGATGGTTTCCTTCAAAAACAGCTTGGCTGCTTCGGCAAAGGTCTGCAGCAACCCGAACGGCCCGACCTCATTGGGGCCGCGCCGCATCTGCATCGCCGCCCAGATCTTGCGATCGAAATAAACCGACATCGCCACCCCGAGCATCACCGGCAGCACGATGGCCAGAATCAGCAGCAGCGTCCCGACGAACCAGCCGAAATCGGCGCCGAGCCATGTATCCTGGAACCAGCCGGTGAAGTTCATTCCGCCGCCTCGCGGATTTCCGGGTTGAGAATTTCGGCGACGCACGCCGCCATCGTCGCGCTGGCGCGGGCGTTCGGGTTGGTCAGGTAATTATTGTCGATCGCCAGCGTGATCGGCCCGGAAACCGCCGGCTGAGCGCCCGCCAAAGCCCCTGCAGCGATCGGCTCGCCAGCCGCGATGCGCCCACGCAAGCCGGCGATATCGTCATACGGCAGTGGCGTGCCAAGCACCGCCGACAGCGCCCGCAAAATCGTCCAGTCCTCGCGTGCCTCGCCCGGCGGGAAGACGGCGCGCAAGGATCGCTGCGCCCGGCCCTCCAGATTGACCCAAGTGCCGGGCTTCTCGGAAAAGGCCGCGCCCGGCAGGATGACATCGGCGAAGCGCACGCCATGATCGCCGTGCGAACCGACATAGACGGTGAAGACGTGCCTGAGCGGTGCCGTGTCGATTTCGTCGGCAGCCAGCAGGAACAAGGCCTTGAGCGACGTGTCGCCAATTATGCCAGCAACGCCGCCATCGCTCACCAGCCCGAGATCGAGCGCCCCGACCCGCGCCGCCGCGGTGTGCAGGACGTTCCAGCCGTTCCAGCCTTCGCGCATCACATTGAACTTGCTCGCCAACGCCCGCGCCGCTTCGAACATGCCGGGCATCCGCAACGCGCCCATGCCGATGATGATCGCCGGCCGCTCGGCCTTGGCCAACGCCTCGGCCACAGCTTCCGGCAGGTGCCCAAGCAGCGAGGCATCATCGCCCAGCCATTCGACCGGATAGGTCAGGTCGAGCGCCGGGCCGACGCCGAAAACCTTCGACTGCCGCCGCGCCGCCTTCTTGCGCAGCCGGACGTTGAGCAAAGGCGCCTCGCGGCGCGGATCGCAGCCGATCAGCAGCACCACATCGGCGGTCTCGATTCCGGCCAAGCCGCTGTTGAACAGATAGTTTTCGCGGGCCGACGTGTCGAACAGCGCTCCGTCCTGCCGCGATTCGATCCGCGTCGACCCCAAAGTCCCGAGCAAATCCTTGAACGCCGCCATGTCCTCGACGGCGCAAAGATCGCCGACGATCCCGGCGATCTGCGCGCCCGTCACCCCGTCCAGCGCATGCCTGATCGCCGCAAACGCCTCGACCCAGGACGCCGCCTGCAATTTGCCGCCCCTACGCACATAGGGCTTGTCGAGCCGGCGCTCGGCGAGACCGTCATTGGCGAAGCGCCCCTTGTCGGACAGCCATTCCTCGTTGACGTCGTCGTTGATCCGCGGCGTGATGCGCAGCACGGCCGGGCCACGGCTGCCGATGACGATGTTCGATCCCAGCGCATCCATGACGTCGATGCCGTCGGCTAAGTTCACGAGAAGTGAACTTTGAAACCATGTCGGCCAGGGTCCTGTGATGCTAGCATATGATAGATAAAGCACTTGGAGTTCCTTTTGCGTTCCGAGCCAATGTGGAAACACAG
>JANNJH010000033.1:0-6190 GCA_031405775.1 Sphingomonadales bacterium
GCCGCCGTGGAGCGCGATACCGTTCATCGCCGTCGCCATGCCGAATTCGCGGATGCCGTAATAAACATAGCGGCCTTCATAGGTTTCGGCCGTAAATGCTTGTTGATCCTTGGTTTTCGTATTGTTCGAACCGGTCAGATCGGCTGAACCGCCCAGCATGATCGGCGCGTGCGGGTTGATTGCGCCCAGTGCGATCTCCGACGCCTTGCGGGTCGCGATCTTCTGCGGCGCCGCGATCAACCCGGCGATATGCGATTCGAGCGCCGCGACCGCCGCTTCCGGAATCTCGCCATCCATCCGCGCCGTAAAGTCCGCCGCCAGCGGTGACGCCGCCAACCGCGCTTCCCACGCCGCCCGGGCAGCATCGCCGCGCGCCCCCACGGCGTGCCAGTCCGCCGCGATCTCGTCCGGAATGACGAAGGGCGCATATGGCCAGCCGAGCGCGGCGCGCGCACCCTCGATTTCCTTGGCGCCCAGCGGCGAGCCATGCGCGGCGCTGGTGCCGGCCTTGGTCGGCGCCCCGAAACCGATCGTCGTCCGGCAGGCGATCAGCGACGGCCGCGGGTCGGCGGCGGCCGCCGTCAGCGCGGCGTTGACCGCGGCGAAATCATGTCCGTCACAGGCGACGAAATGCCACCCCGCCGCCGCAAAACGCATCGCCGTATCTTCGGACGTTGAAAGCGACGTCGGCCCGTCGATCGAAATGCGGTTGTCATCCCATAACACATTCAACCGACCAAGCTTCAAATGTCCTGCAAGACCAATAGCTTCATGGCTGACACCTTCCATCAGGCAGCCATCGCCAGCAATCACCCAGGTGCGGTGATCGACAAGGTCATCGCCGAACACGGCGTTGAGGTGACGCTCCGCCATCGCCATGCCGACGGCGGTGGCGAGCCCCTGACCCAGCGGCCCGGTAGTGGTTTCGACGCCTTCGAGCTCGAAATTTTCCGGATGGCCGGCGCATGGGCTGTCGATTTGTCGGAATTGCATGATGTCATCGAGCGTTGGCCGGGCATAACCCGTCAAATTCAGCAGCGCGTAAATGAGCATCGAGCCATGTCCAGCCGACAGGACGAATCGGTCCCGGTCCGCCCATCGCGGCCGTTTCGGATCAAATTTGAGGTGATTCGCGAACAAAATTGTCGCAGCATCGGCCATCCCCATCGGCATTCCGGGATGGCCGGAATTGGCGGCTTCGACGGCATCCATCGCCAGCGCGCGGATGGCATTGGCCATGGAACGGAGATCGGTCATCGTTAACGAACCTGAAATTAAAGCGTTATTATTGGCCCGGCGAACCCGGTCAGCGAATCGGTGCGGACATTGGCCAGACGCTGGCTAGGGCGTCAACCATGGGCGTCAACCACGGTCGATCCTGCGATTTTGCGTTAACTGAAAAGTCGCAATTGACGCGGGCTCATATCTTTCCTTACAACACCCGTCGAACCCACTGAACTCAAAGGAAGCGCCATCCCTGATTCCGTCGCAATTTTAGAACGTCTCGACGATGTTCTGGAAAGACTCGAGACGGCTTTGGCCGCGCGAGAGGTGGAGAATATGCGGTTGCGCCGTATAGAAACCGCCGCCGCCGCAGCTATTGCCGATCTCGACGCGCTGATCGGCGAAGCCGATGCGCCAGCCGGAGATGCGGACCCGCGCAACGCCCAGCGCATGACCGGGCGGAACGGCTGATGGGACAGGTCAGCGTTGATATCGGCGGACGCAACTATTTACTGTCGTGTCGCGATGGCGACGAAGCCCATCTCAAGCAACTCGCCGGCGGCATCGCCGACAAGGCCGAGGGGCTGACGCAATCGCTCGGCCCGATGAGCGAAGCGCGCCTGCTGCTGATGGCGGCGCTGATGGTGGCCGACGAGCTTCATGATGCCCGTAACGGCAAGGCGCCGTCGTGGATTCCGCCGCGTTCGAACGACGCCGAAGTCGCAGACCGTCTGGCGGCGCTGCTGCAACGCGCCGAGCGCCTTGCAGCGCTGCTGGAGCGCGCCGAGCAGCCTGCCGCAACAATCGGCGCCTGAAAAACCCGCCAGGCCACGGTGGTTGAGCCCGGCGGCAAGCGCGCCTATATGGTGGTTGAGCCCGGCGGCAGCAGCGCCTATATGTAGAGGCGGCGGGTACTGCCCGGCACGAGCATCGAGCATCCCTGAGGCGATTCACTATCCTAGGGGGCTGGCCCTGGACGGATCCTGGTCCGTTCTATCTGGCTCCCACCTGACGTAAACGGCGTCAGAGGATCTTCTCGCAACGACCCATGGTGGTCCCGCCAAAACCTCCGAAAATCAGGGTGTTGTCGTCGCGATTTCAATAATCGATTCAAAAACCGCCTTGCGCCGCCGGTTCCGCGACCGCCGACGCGATTTCGTCGCGGCGCTGTCTCCGGCAAGGCGCGAAGCCCTTGAACGCGATCTCGCCAGCGTCGTCGTACCGCGCACCGCCGGCTACCGGTTTCCCGCCAGCTATGCCGCGCACGGCGCCGAAATCGACCCGGGGTTCATCGAGAAATCACTACAGAACCCGGCATTTCCAAGGGTGTCCGGCGAAAACCTGTGCTTTCATCACAGCGACTGCAACGATCTCGCCCCGGGTTTCTGCGTGATTCGCGAACCCGCCGCGACGGCGCCGCTGGTCACCCCCGATCTTGTCCTCGTGCCGCTGGTCGCAGCGACGCCCGATGGTCGCCGCCTCGGCCAGGGTGGCGGCTTTTATGATCGCACCCTGCGGCTGCTGCGTGCCCGCGGCCCGGTCATCGCCATCGGCCTCGCCTGGGATGTCCAGATCACCGATACGCTCCCCGCCGATCCTTGGGACGAATTGCTCGACCTTGTCGCGACACCGACGCGGCTGGTGGATTGCGCGCGCAATCGCTAACAGCTTGGCCATGGAACCAAGCTGGCGCAAACCGGCGGGCGTGATCGGCCTGCTGCTCTATCTCATCATCTATGCCGAGGCGGTCGCAGCGTTCGGCGGCGCGTTGGCACGGCTGCCGCAGTTGCTGATGGTGCTGGCCTATATGCTGCTGGGCGTCGCCTGGGTGCTGCCGCTGCGCCCGCTGTTCCTGTGGATGAACACCGGCCGCTGGAAACAGGCGGCTGACCGAAAGCCTGGCGACGACAAGCCCAGCGACCGATGAAGCCCTCCGACGCCTGTCAAACGATGCCCGAGGTCCGCGCCGGGGTCGATGCGCTCGACCGCGAGCTGGTGGCGCTGCTGGCGCGGCGCTTCGCCTATATGGACGCGGCGGCGCGCATCAAGACCCAACGCGGCGCCGTCCGCGACGAAGCCCGCAAGCGCCAGGTCATCAGCAACGTCGAAAGCGCCGCGACGGCCACCGGCATCCCGCCCGGCCTTGCGACCGCCTTGTGGGAAACGCTGGTCGAATCATCGATCGCATATGAACTTGCGGCCTGGGATGGCCTCCACCGCTGAGGCCGGCACACCCGGAAAAAGGGTGGCGCGAGTGACGGGACTCGAACCCGCGACCTCCGGCGTGACAGGCCGGCGCTCTAACCAACTGAGCTACACCCGCATTGAAGCGCGGAAGCGGCGGGATAGGTGCCCCCCTCCCCGCTGTCAAGTCGTTGCCATGACCTCGACCAAAAGATCCACACGTTCCGCGCTCGCGCCCTGCTGGCGGCGCGGGCGATCGTCACATGCCGCGGTCTCCGCGCATCCGGCACGCGCCGCCGGAATTCGGTCGTCGACCCAGCCTCCCCGCTCGACCGGCCTTCCCCGACCCACGAGCAACGCAGGAGGATGACAGCCGCGCCGCTCCGGGCTAGGCTCGGACCCATGACCGAGGTTCCAGCCCCCGACCCTGCCGCCAGCATCGCGCGGCTGCTGGCGCTGCTCGATGTCGAACCGCTTGCCGACGATCGATTTCGCGGCGAATCGACCGACGCCGGCTGGATGCGGGTCTATGGCGGCCAGGTCGTCGCCCAGGCCTTGATGGCGGCGTCCAAGACCGTCGATCCCAGCCGGCTTTGCCACTCGCTGCACAGCTATTTCATCCGCCCCGGCGATCCGGCCGAACCGATCGTCTATCGCGTCGAGCGGGACCGCGACGGCCAAAGCTTCACCACCCGCCGCGTCGTCGCCATCCAGAAGAGCCGCCCGATCTTCAACATGGCGGCATCGTTCCAGATCGCCGAACCCGGCCTGACACACAGCTTTCCCGCCGCCTCGGCGCCGCCGCCCGAAGACTTGATGAACGAAGCCGAATGGGCCGCCATCCATGCCGACAACGCCCCTGAACCGCATCGCGCCCTGATGAAGACCCGCGATCGCCCGATCGAGTTTCGCGCCGTCGAAAACATCGACCCCGTCCACCCCATCGCCCACAGCCCACGCGCCCAGCATTGGTGCCGCGCCGCCGCGCCGGTCGATATCACGCCGCCGGTCGCCCGCGCGCTGTTCGCCTATGCCAGCGATATGTCGCTGCTCGACACCGCGTTGCTGCCCCACGCCATCGCCTGGACCAGCCCGGATCTCCAGGTCGCCAGCCTCGATCACGCCATCTGGTTCAACGCCACCCCCGACCTGAACGACTGGCTGTTGTTCGACCAGGACTCGCCGGTTGCCGGCGGTGGCCGCGGCCTTACCCGCGCGCTGGTCTATGGCCGAAACGGCGAACAGGTCGCCAGCGTCATGCAGGAAGGCCTGATACGGCACCGGAAGGCCTGAGGCATGAAGCCCCCCGTCGAAACCACGACGACGCGCGCCAGGGACGGAAAACGGCGGCGTTTCAACCCTTTTTCCACGCTGGGGACCGGCTGAAGCGTCAGCGCGGCGGCGTGACAATCGCTCGGGCGGCGCGAAATCTGGTCAATCCGCGTCCGTCTCCACCGCCGGCAACACCGCCGCCGGTCCGAACTCGCGCCGCTCGAACACCGCGGCAAAGCGCTCCGCATCGATCCCGCCTTCCCAGCGCGACACCACCACTGTCGCCACCGCATTGCCGATGAAATTGGTCAGCGCCCGGCATTCCGACATGAAGCGATCGACCCCGAGGATCAGCGCCATCCCCGCCACCGGCACGCTCGGCACGATCGACAACGTCGCCGCCAGCGTGATGAACCCCGCCCCGGTGACGCCCGCCGCGCCCTTGGAACTCAGCATCGCCACACCAAGCAGCAGCAATTGCTCGCCCATCGACAGATCGATATTCATCGCCTGCGCGATGAACAGCGCCGCCAGCGTCATGTAGATGTTGGTGCCATCGAGATTGAACGAATATCCCGTCGGCACCACCAGCCCGACAATCGACTTGGGGCAACCGGCGCGCTCCATCTTCTCGATCAGGCTGGGCAGCGCCGATTCGGACGAACTCGTCCCCAGCACCAGCAGCAATTCGCCCATCAGATAGCGGATCAGCGTGAAGATCGAGAAGCCCGCCGCGCGCGCCACCAGCCCGAGCACGCCGAGCACGAAGATCAGCGATGTCAGGTAGAATGTCGCCACCAGCGCCGCGAGATTGGCCACCGACTCCAGCCCATATTTGCCGATGGTGAAGGCAAAGGCGCCGAACGCCCCGATCGGCGCCACCCGCATGAAGATCTCGACCAGCTTGAACACCCCGGCGCCGGCCGAAGCCAACACATCGAGCAACGGCCGCGCCCGGTCGCCGACCAGCGCCAGCGCCACGCCAAAGCTGATCGAAAAGAACAATATCTGGAGCAGATTGCCTTCGACAAAGGCGCCCGCAACCGTCTCCGGGATGATCGCCATCAAAAATCCGGTGATCGTCGTATCGTGCGCCTTGGCGACATAGCCGCTGACGTCGCCGACACTCAGCGTCGCCGGATCGATGTCGAACCCCGCCCCCGGCTGCACCAGATTGCCGACGACCAGCCCGACGACCAGTGCGAGACTCGACAGCGCCAGGAAATAGCCAAAGGCCTTGGTCGCCACCCGCCCGAAGCTGGCAACATCGCGCATCCCGGCGATGCCGGTGACGATGGTCAGGAAAATCACCGGCGCGATGATCATCTTGACCAGCTTGATGAAGGCATCCCCCAGCGGTTTCAGCGCCACGCCCGTTGCCGGCGCGAAATGCCCGATCAAGCCGCCGGCGATGATCGCGACAAGCACCTGGACATAAAGCTGGCGATAAAACGGCCGGGGTCCTGCGAGCGCCGCCGCTGGCGATGAAATGGCGATGATCTGGCTCCCC
>JANNJH010000034.1:0-18135 GCA_031405775.1 Sphingomonadales bacterium
CCGGCTTCAGCAACGCCGCCGCATTTCGCATCGCCCGGTCGGGATCGATGCAATGTTCCAGCGAATGCGACATGACCACCAGGTCGAAACTGCCGCGATCGAGCCCGGCGGGCAGATCCTCCGCGGTTCCCGGCAGGAAACTGATGTCGCTTGCCGCCATCAACGCCTGTGCCGACGGATCGGGCTCGACGCCAATGACGTCGAAGCCGGCGGTTGCCAGCTCGCCAAGCAGTCGGCCGTCGCCGCAGCCGAGATCGACGACCCGGGCGCCCGCCGACAACAGCCGTGCGACCGTGGCGGCATCGAAATGTTCACCCTTGTCGACGGCCCAGGCCAGCCTGACCAGCACGCGATCGGCAAACGACGGCGTCACTTCGGCGACGTGCGCCGTGCCATGGGTGTAATAGGCTTCGAGCTGGTAGAATTCGGCGATATCGCCAGACGATGGCACGGGACGAACCGAACCGACACCGCACGTTGCGCAGCGCATGGCATTGGCGAATGGCGAGGGCGCGTTCTTGATGGGATCGATAGACATCGTCAGCCATGGCAAAACCGCACCGCCGCACATCGCGCAGGCGGCAACTGGGAGCTGAGCGGTGGCCTCGGAATTTGCTTGGGCGATCATCGAGTCCATCCTTTCGGTAGCGCAACTGGCATCCTATCAATCAAGCACAAGCGGGGGTGCGGGATAATCCCCAAAAACCCCTACGCAGGGGTATGGACGTGACGGTATGCCCGTGCGCGGGGAATAATCATCGGTGTGCGGCGAATCGAACGCTTCCTTCGAAATCCGGGAACACTATACATATAAACCCTCTCCATTTGCCAGTTTGCGTCCCGCTTGTTGCGCAGCGAGCGTTCAAATTTCGGGGACACTATATTTATTTCTCGCAATCGACCATGTCCTACGTCCAGGTTTCTACGGCTCCGGCGCTCTGCCGCCGCGCGCCATGGCGTCCGCCGGATTGATCGGGGTCAGGGGCAACTCGTCACTTCTCCGCGCGGCGCGACGCCGGCCGGCCACGCGCCCTCTTGCCTCGGCGCGCGCCAGCCGCCACATCAGCGCCATGTCCGAAAAGCCCCCCCTCCAGGCCGTCATCGTCCCCGTCACCGCGCTCCAGCAGAATTGCACGCTGCTGTGGTGCACCAAAACCATGCGCGGCGCCTTTACCGATCCCGGCGGCGATCTCGACCGATTGAAGGCCGTCGCCAAACAGCACGGCGTCACCATCGAGAAACTGCTCGTCACCCATGGCCATATCGATCATTGCGGGCTGGCCGGCGTGCTCGCCGAGGAACTTGGCGTGCCGATCGAAGGCCCCCACCCCGATGACAAGTTCTGGATCGACCAGGCGGCGGCGTCGGGCGCCATGTATGGCCTTGATGGCGCCGCGCCCTTCACCCCCGATCGCTGGCTGCATGATGGCGACCAGGTGACGGTGGGCGATCTCGTCCTTGATGTCTATCACTGCCCCGGCCACACGCCGGGGCATGTCGTGTTCCACCACGCGCCGTCGAACCTCGCCATCGTCGGCGACGTATTGTTCCAGGGCTCGATCGGCCGCACCGATTTCCCGCGCGGCAATCATGGCGACCTGATCCGGTCGATCACCAGCCGGCTATGGCCGCTGGGCGACGACACGGCATTCGTTCCCGGCCACGGCCCGATGTCGACCTTTGGCCGCGAACGCCAGACCAACGCCTATGTCGCCGACCGGGTGCTCGCCGGCTGATCAAGCGTTGGCGAGCGTCGCTGCCATCCACAGCGCCGCGATGCTCAGCGACACCATGACCAGCCAGGTGCCCGCCGCGCCGACAAGGCGATACGGGTTGGCGCCGTCGATCCCCATGCCGATGGCGTGCGAAATCCGCACGACGACAAGCGCCAGGCCGGCGGCCCAAAGCAACGGCGGGCTGACTTCGGTCGAAAGCTCGATGGCGCCGATCAGGATCAGGCAGAACGGCACATATTCGGCGAAATTGGCATGCGCCCGGATGCGTTGCAGCAGCAAATTGTCACCGCCATGGCCGATCGACACCTTGGCCGATTGGCGCACCCGCACCACCCGCCACGACAGCCAGAAATACAAAAGCCCGCACAACCCGCCCGTCACCAACGTCACCAACATGCCGGTCTCCGCCAAATCACGCTTCATCGCATAGGCACGCAACCGCGGTGCGTCCAGATCGTTCGAATGCTGGTCCCAATCCCAAGGAGAGACACCATGGACAAGGATCGTATCGACGGCGCCCTGAAGACCACCGGTGGCAAGATCAAGGAAGGCGTCGGCAAGCTGGTCGGTGACGCTTCGCTCGAAGCCCAAGGCAAGGCCGATCAGGTCGCCGGGAAAGTCCAGAATGCCGTCGGCGGCATCAAGGACGCGATCAAGAAACCCTGATAGCCCGAGGATTGTCCCCAAAAGCCCCGTCGCGCGCCCCGCGACGGGGTGTCCTCAACCCCGCGATCGTCCCGCCAAGTTCCGTCAGGCGGCGGCCTTTTTCGCGATCAACGCATAGCTGCGTTGATACCATTTCGACCCGGGATAGTTGGAACCGAGCACCGCGGCGGCCTTTTTCGCCTCCTCGGGAATGCCCAGCGCCAGATAGCATTCGACCAGCCGATGCAGCGCCTCGGGCGTGTGGCTGGTGGTATCATATTGGTCGATCTCGGTGCGGAAACGCGCGATCGCCGCCAGATACAGGCCCTGCTGCTGATAGAATCGGCCGATCTCCATCTCCTTGCCGGCGAGATGGTCGCGCGCCAGATCGACCTTCAACCGGGCATCGGCGGCATAATCGGTATTGGGATAGCGCCGGATCAATTCACCAAGCGCATCAAGGGCTTGCTGGGTAATCTTCTGGTCGCGCTGGACACCCGAAATCTGCTCATAATAGCTGACGGCAATCATGTAATAGGCATAGGGCGCCTCGCGGCTGCCGGGATGCAGCGACAGGAAACGCTGCGCCGATCCGATCGCGTCGCTGAAATCGCCGGCGACATAATAGCTGAAGGCGCTCATCAACTGGGCACGGCGCGCCCAGACCGAATAAGGATGCTGGCGTTCAACTTCATCGAACTGCGCCGCCGCCAGCTTGTACTGGCGTTTGTCGAGCGTATCCTTGGCTACACTATACAGTGTCTCGACATCGCGCGCGACGTAACTCTGGTCCTTCTTGAGCTTGCTGCTCGCGCACGCCGACAGCGCCAGCGCTGCGGACAGGATCAGGACGAGGGGGCGGAACACACGGGAGGACTGCATGGCGCCAGCCTTAGCCCAAGGCGCGGGCGCCGCCAAGCATATCAAATCCGCGCCCAGCGCGGGGCATCACCTTCGCCCTCGAAAGGCGACGCTGCCCAGCGCCTCCCACGGTCCATCGAGGTAACGCCAGATCGCCACCGCGACGGCGCGCGTGGCAAACGGCGTGAAGCCGGCCTCCAACGCCGCCAGCGTCGTCTTGGCAACTGGCGACGTCACCTTGTTCTGCACCGTCATATGCGGCTGGAACCCGGCGCGATCCTGCGGAATCAGCAGCGTGTCCCAACCCGCCGCAAGTTCGGCACGCAGGTCTTCGAGCAGCGGCGCGCGCAGCTTGAAGGCAACACCTTTCGCCAATAATTTCAGGCCGGTAACCATGATTTCCGGCGGCGGGACCTCGGCACAAAGCGTCTTCAATCGCCGCTTCACCGCCTCGATCTCACGCCCCGGAAGGTGATGGAACAGCGACACATGCGCTGGCACGCGGTTCAACTCGGGCGGATAATGTGCCCGCCGCAGCGCCTCGAACCGCGCCTGTACAGGCGGTTCGAGCAGCGCGGTCAGGATCAGCGGGCGCGGGTCGATCAACGATCTTCGCTCCGCCATAGGGCATGTTGGGCGACATGCAGCGGATAGGTTGCACGCAAAGCCGTCATCGATATGCCCCCTTCAGCCAAGGCTCAAACCGTCAGCACGACCTTGCCCGTCGCCTTGCGGTCCATCATCCAGCGGATTGCCGCCGGGCCTTCATCGAGCGAGAAATGCTTCGATATATGCGGCCGCAGCTTGCCGGCACGATAGCATTCGAGCAATTCCGCCATATTCTCGCGGTGCAGCGCCGGCTCGGCCTGGGTGAACGCCCCCCAGAACACCCCGACGATCGACGCGCCCTTGATCAGCGGCAGGTTGAGCGGCAGCGACGGAATGGCGCCGCCGGCGAACCCCACCACGAGATAGCGACCATTCCAGGCGATGCCGCGGAACGCCGGTTCGGCAAAGCGATCGCCCACCGGATCATAGACGACATCGACACCGCGCCCGCCGGTCAGCGCCTTGATGCGCTCCTTCAGATCCTCGGTGGCATAGTTGATCGTCTCGTCGGCGCCATATTCCCGGGCCAGCGCCAGTTTTTCGTCGGACGACGCCGCGGCGATGACCTTGGCGCCCATCAACTTGCCAAGCTCGACGGCGGTCAGCCCGACACCGCCGGCCGCCCCGAGCACCAGCAGGGTCTCGCCCGGCTGCAAGCGCGCGCGCTGCTTGAGGGCATGGTGCGACGTGCCATAGGTCATGGTGAAACCGCTGGCGATATCGAACGGCATGTCGCCGGGGATCGCCACGATCTGGGCGCGGTTGGCGATGACATATTCGGCAAAACAACCGCTGCCGGTCATCGCGGCAACGCGGTCGCCGACGGCGACATCGGTGACGCCCTCGCCGATCGCATCGACGATTCCAGCCGCCTCGCCACCCGGCGAAAACGGCAGCGCCGGCTTGAACTGGTAAAGATTCTGGATGATCAGCGTGTCGGGGAAATTGACGCCGGCGGCGTGAACCCGCACCCGCACCTGGCCCTTGCCCGGCTCCGGAGTCGGGATGTCGCGGACCACCAGCTTTTCAGGTGGCCCATGTTCAACGCACAGCACGGCCTTCATTCACGCGTCTCCCCGACCGCCCGAGAGCGAATGCGACCGCCGTCGCGGGGCGGCACATCGCTATCGGCCGGCACCATAACCGGGGCCGCGCCGCTGTCCACCGCCGCGCCGTTCAATGCGGTGACAAAGGCAGTTCCGAGCAGCCGGAATTCGGTCGCGCGCGGGCTGCCGGTGCGCCACACCAGCGCCACCGTCCGCGACGCCCCGCCGCTGAGCGGCCGCGCGATCAGCCCCGACCCCTTGATGATTCCCGCATCGAGCGCCAGCCCCGGCACCAGCGTCTGGCCCAGCCGCCCCGCCACCATCTGCACCAGCGTCACCAGCGACGTGCCGCGATGCCCCGGATCGGCACGCAGTTCGGGCCGACCGCACGCCGCCAGCGCCTGGTCCTTCAGGCAATGCCCGTCCTCGAGCAGCAGCAGTTGCGTATCGTCGATGGCATTGGGGCTGACCTGTGGCGGCGGATCGGTCATGTCGCCGGGGTGGAAGACCAGGAAGAACGGATCGTCAAACAGCGGCATCGCCTCGATCGTCCCGCAATCCCAGGGCAGCGCCAGCAGCACCGCATCGAGCGTGCCGCGCGCCAGTGCCTCGCACGCCGGCGCGCTCATCTCCTCGCGCAGATAAAGCCTGAGATCGGGCCAGGCCTCGCGGATCGCCGGCAGCACGCGCGGCAACAGATAAGGCGCGATCGTCGGGATCACCCCCAACCGCAACTCTCCGGCCAACGGCCGCCCGGCATCCTTGGTCAGGCTGGCCAGCGCATCGGCCTCGCGCAGAACTTCATAGGCCTTGGCGACGACGCGCTCGCCCAGCGGCGAGAAGCGCACGACGCGGCGATTACGCTCGACAAGCTGCACGCCGAGCAGGTTCTCAAGCTCGCGCAAGCCCGCCGAAAGCGTCGACTGCGTTACGAAACAGGCATCCGCCGCCCGGCCAAAATGGCCATGGATGTGCAGCGCCGTCAGATATTGGAGCTGCTTGAGCGTCGGCAAAAACGTCATCGAAAAAACCGATCGATAGCGAAAAGATTATCGATTGGATTTCTAGCCCGACGCGCTTCAAGGAGCAATCCGCGAACACGAAACCACAAGGAGCAACATCATGGCCCTCACCGTCGGCGACAAGGTCCCCTCGTTCACCCTTCCCGTCCAGCAGGGCGTGGCCGCGCTTCCGGGCGACGAAACCCTCGACATCACCACCGCCTATCCCGGCAAGTGGAAGATCCTGTTCTACTGGCCCAAGGATTTCACCTTTGTCTGCCCGACCGAAATCATCGGCTATGGCGACCTCCAGAGCGATTTCGACGATCGTGACACCGTCCTCATCGGCGCCTCGACCGACAGCGATTTCGTCCACTATGCCTGGCGCAAGGCCGACGAACGCCTCGCCGCCTGCGATTTCCCCTGGCTGGCGGACAATTCCAAGCTGCTCGCCAATGCCCTTGGGATCATCGTCAAGGACGCCGGCGTCGCGCTGCGTGCCACCTTCATCATCGATCCGGAAAACGTCATCCAGCATGTGACCGTCAACGGCCTCAACGTCGGCCGCAACCCGCAGGAAACGCTGCGCGTCCTCGACGCGCTGCAGACCGACGAGTTGTGCCCGTGCAACTGGACCGAAGGCCAGAGCGTCCTGAAACCCGCCGCCTGAGCTTCGATCGTTCTCCCCCTCTCCCCTTGACGCGAAGGCGTCAACGGCGGAGGCGTAACGGAGTCTATTCAAAATGCTTTTTTCCGAACTCGTCAAGACCCTCCCCGATTACGCCAAGGACCTGCGGCTCAACGTCAGCAGCCTGCTTGCCGAACAGCTTTTGTCCGACCAGCAGAAATGGGGCACGCTCGTCGCCGTCGCCGTCGCGCATGCCTGCGCCTGCAAGCCGGTGATCGATGCGGTCGAAGCAGAGGCTGCAACCATGCTGACGCCCGAAGCGATGAATGCCGCCAAGGCCGCCGCCGCGATCATGGCGATGAACAACATCTATTATCGCTTCACCCATATGGCGACGCGGCCGGACTATAAGACAATGCCGGCCAAGCTGCGCATGAACGTCATCGGCTCGCCCGGCATCGAAAAAGCCGATTTCGAGCTGTTCAGCCTTGCTGTATCAGCGATCAACGGTTGCGGCATGTGCATCGATTCGCACGACAAGGTCCTCGCCCAGCATGGCATCGGCGCCGACAAGATCCAGGCCAGCGTCCGCATCGCCGCCGTCGTCCACGCCGTCGCCCGCACGTTGCAGGCGCTATAGTCTGCCGACACCACGCGCGCCGGCTGGCGCGGGCGCCCGGAACGGTATAAAATGCCGGGTAGAGTCGCGCTCGGACAGCGGCTGGAGACCAGCATGGCGCTCATCGCCTATCTCGATTCGATCAAATCACGCGACCCCGCACCGCGTTCGCGCTGGGAAGTGCTGATCTACCCGGGCGTCCTCGCGCTCGGCCTGCACCGCGTCGCGCATGCGCTTTTCAACGCCCGGCTTTTCCTTGTGGCGCGCGCCATCAACCACATCTCGCGCTTCCTGACCGCGATCGACATCCACCCCGGCGCCGTCATCGGCCGCAATTTCTTCATCGATCACGGCTTTGTCGTCATCGGCGAAACCGCGCAGATCGGCGACGATGTCACCATCTACCAATGCGTCACGCTCGGCGGCACCGATCCGGCCGGCGGCGTCCCCGGCAAGCGCCATCCGACGCTCTCCGATGGCGTCATCATCGGCTCGGGGGCACAGATCCTCGGGCCGATCACTGTCGGCAAGCGCGCTCGCGTCGGCGCCAATGCCGTCGTTACCCGCGATGTTCCCGAAGGCGCGACAATGGTCGGCATCCCGGCCAAGGCGGTTCCGGTCGATGCCGGCGATTATGCCAAGGCGTTCATGCCCTATGGCACCCCATGCGCCCAGAAATTCGACCCCGAGACGCAGAAATTCGAACTGCTGCGCTGCGAAGTCGAGATGCTGCGCGCCCGGATCGATGCGCTTACGGAGGAGGAGCAGCGCCGCCGCGCTGGGACCGAGGACGAACAGCGCCGCCGCGCTGGTGATCCGACGGTGAAGACCGCCAAGGGCTGACCGCCGCGTTGGACAATATAACGCCCCTTCCCGGTCGTCCGCCGACCCAGATCGCCTTCAACCGGCTCGAACTCGATCGCATCCTTTCGCTCTATGGCCGCATGGTCGCCGCCGGCCATTGGCGCGACTATGCGCTCGACCTCGGCGCCAGCACCGCCAGCTTTTCCGCCTTCCGGCGCAGCGCCGAGAACCCGGAAATCCGCATCGTCAAGGACCCGGCGCTGCGCCTCAAACAGGGCGAATGGATCCTTTACGGCGAAAGCGGCGTCGTGCTCAAGCGCGGCAGCGACTTGGCGGGCGTGCTCGCGCCGATCGAACGGCGGCTGGTCAAACTCGTCGAAGCCTGAAGGCTCAGACTGCCGCTACCGGGCTGAATGTTCAGACTGCCGCTACCGGCAGGCGTTGCCGCACCGAACCCGGCAAAAGCCCCAGGACACGTGCCCGGATCGGTCGCCAGCCGGCGGACAACATCACCAGGAACAGCCCGATGACCAGCGCCGTCACGCCAAAGCTGGCGGTCAGCGCTTCGCCGCGACCGACCAGCACCTGGATGGCGTAGATGACATAGCCCAGCGCCGACACCAGCAAGGCACGGCGATCGATCGCCAGCGCCACCAGCGTCAAGCCGATATAGACGATGATGACGATCGCGGCGGCACCCGGCGCCGGCGTCCTGTCGAACAACCCGGCGAGCGAGAATACCGGGTGGACGATCAACGGCGCCGCGAGCAGATGCAGCCAGAAAGCCACATCGGTGCGCCGGGTAACGCGCGCCCGATCGCGGCTGTCGAACCACATCGCCAGCGCAAAGACCGCGATACCGGCGGCTGCGCTCGCGCCGAGCACCGCGGCACCGGCGGTAACGATCGCGGCACCGGCGATCGCCACGATGCTCAGCGCTCCGGCACCGGCGGCGACGGTGATCGGCACCATGAACCGCCGCCAATGCGCATAGGCCGCCAGCGCCGCGATCGCTGCCGCCACGACGATCGCCGGGGACACGGCGGAACTACCTTCGACCCGGACCTGCATCGCCCCGGGCAAGAACATGGTCGCGGTCATGAACACCGCGCCGACAAAGGCCAGCAGCAGGACGATGCTCGGCAGCGCCATGCGGCGAGTCCGGGTGAAATATTCGGCCAGCCCCCAACTCGCCACGGCGACCGCAGCGGTGCCAAGAACCGGCGAGACTTCGCCGGCCAGGATCATCGCCGCCACCAGCACCAGCCCGACGGCGATGCTGACAAAAATATCGTTGAAGCCGGTCAGCAGCCGGAACTGCTCCTCGTCGGGACCCGCCGCACCACGGCGATGGTCGCGCGCGAACTGCACCAGCCGCTCGCGCGTTGCCGCATCGACGATACCGGCGGCAACCGCCGCATCGAGATCGCGTTCGTCGATCATGAATTTGACCTTGCTGTCATGCTCGGGCAATACGGCGAGCCATCAGCCCCGTCAATGCAAGCCGTGTGGCGAACGAAAAGCGCGCGAATCGACGCGATCACACCCCCGACGCCACCACCTCGGCATCGAGCGCATAGCCCGCCGATCGCACGGTGCGGATGACATCGGGAAGCTCCTTGCCGGCCAGAGTCGCGTTGACCGCCTTGCGCAGCCGCCGGATGTGGACATCGACGGTACGCTGCTCGACATAGACATCGCGGCCCCAGACCGCATCGAGCAATTGCTCGCGCGAAAACACCCGGCCCGGATGTTCGAGAAAATGCCGCAGCAAGCGGAATTCGGTCGGCCCCAGCGCCACCGAACTGCCGTCGCGCGTCACCTTGTGCGCCGATGTGTCCATGCTGATCCCGGCATAATCGAGATTGGCGCCCGCAAGCGCCGGTCGCAGGCGCCGCAGCACCGCCCGCACCCGCGCCACCAGTTCGCGCGGGCTGAACGGCTTGGTGACATAGTCGTCGGCGCCGGTTTCGAGACCGCGGATGCGATCGGCTTCCTCGGCGCGCGCCGTCAGCATGACGATCGGCAAATTGGCGGTCGCCGGAGCGCGGCGCAAGCGCCGGCAGACTTCGATCCCCGACAGGTTGGCGATCATCCAGTCGAGGATGACGAGGTCGGGCCTGTCCTCCTGCGCCAGCAGCAGGGCTTCCTCGCCATCGCCGGTGCGAATGACATCAAAGCCTTCCTTTTCAAGATTATAGCTGATGAGTTCGACAAGGCTGGCGTCGTCTTCGACCAGCAGGATCTTGGGGCGCATCGGATCATGTCTCCAGTGAAGGGAGCCGCGGAAATTGTGTCCCGAGTGAAGCGGGACGCCGAAGCTTAGTCATGGACGAGAAAGGTCGAGGTATCGTCGCTCTTCGGGCGATCGATGATACGCTCGCCGGTAACGGCGAAATGCACCAGTTCGCACACCGACGTCGCATGATCGCCGATGCGTTCAAGGTTCTTGGCAACAAACAGCAAATGCGTCGACGGCGTGATGAATTGCGGATTTTCCATCATGAAGGTCAGCAGCGAGCGGAACAGGCTATTGTAGAAATCATCGACGCTGCGATCGCGTTCGCAGACGGCGCGCGCCAGTTCGGCATCGCGATCGACAAAGGCATCAAGGACATCCTTGATCATGCTGACGACGACGCGCGCCATCTCGGGAACGATGACGACCGGTTCGATCGGCGGCGCCTGCGCCATCACCGACGCCCGCTTGGCGATATTCTTGGCATAATCGCCGATGCGTTCGAGGATGCCGGCGATCTTCAACGCCGCGATGATCTCGCGCAGGTCGCTGGCCAGCGGCGCCCGCAAGGCGATGATCCGCACCGCCAGTTCCTCGGCTTCGGCCTCGAGCGCGTCGATGCGCTGGTCATCGAGGACGATCTGTTTCGCCGCATCGACATTGCGCGTCACCAGCGCATCGACGGCGAGGACGATCTGCGATTCACACAGACCACCCATCCGCGTGATGATCGAACGCAGCAGGTCGATCTCCTCGTCGAACGCCTTGACGGTATGCGCGGTGGGTTCTGCCATCTGCCTGTCCTTCCGGTTCAACCCAAGCGACCGCGAACGGCACGCATCGCCGACAGCACAGGTTCGAATCGCAGGAATAACCGCATTGCTTGCGGTAGCGTCGGCTGATGCCGCTGCTATGACATTTTTGTTACGATTCGGTGACAGTGCTCACGAAGTGACATTCACATTTGGCTCACGAAGTGACATTCACATTTGGCTCACGACGTGACATTCACCCTTCGGGCGACGCCTGCGGCAGGGTGAACGAAACCCGTGTGCCCTGCCCCTGCTGGCTGGCGATATCGAGCCGCCCACGATGGCGCTCGACGATGTGCTTGACTATCCCCAGCCCCCGCCGGGTGCCGCCCATGTGGCGCGATCGCGCCGACTCGACCCGGTAAAACCGCTCGGTCAGCCGCGGCAAATGCTCGGGCGCGATGCCGTCGCCGCTATCGCCGACCGTCAGCCGCACAATCGCCGGCAACCCGCCCGCTGCCGGTTCGGCGATGACGCTGATGGTGATCGGCGTGCCGCTGCGGCCATATTTCAGCGCGTTGGAAACCAGATTGTGCAGCACCTGCAAAATCTGGTCGCGGTCGGCGATGACCGGCGGCAGCGGCGCCGGCGCGTCGATGACCAGCATGCGCTGATCGGCATCGAGCCGCATCGCCAGCGTCTTGCCGACATCGGCGATGACGCCGTCAAGATCGAGCCGCATCACCGGGCGGACGTGCTTGTCGAGCTCGATCCGCGACAGCGACAGCAGATCGTCGATCAACCGCGACATCCGCGCCGCCTCGCGCGCCATGATATCGAGGAAGCGATGCCGCGCCGGCTCATCCTCCGCCGCCGGTCCCTGCAGCGTTTCGATGAACCCCGAAAGCGTCGCCAGTGGCGTGCGCAGCTCGTGGCTGGCATTGGCAACGAAATCGACGCGCATCCGCTCGGTCAGCCGCGCCTGGGTGATATCGTCAAAGCTCACCAGCGTGCGGCCTTCGCCGGTATCGACGGCGCGCAGCCGCCAGGCGCGGTTGCCGCGGTTGCCGCCGTTGCCGCCGCCCAGCGCGGCGATCTCGCGCTCGATCGTTATCCCCGTATCGCGCACCTCGGCCAACGCATCGAGCACCATTGGGTGCCGCACCGTCAGCCGCAGGTCGCTGCCGGTCACCCGCTCACCGAACAGCCGCCGCGCCGCGGCATTGGCCGCGACCGCGGTGTCGCCGACAACGATCAACGACGGATCGGCCAGCGCTTCGACGCTGATCCGGTCGGCGACTGCTGCCCGTTCGGACGCCAGGTCGGCGCCGGGTTGCGCCGATCGCGCCGGCGCCTGTCCGGCACGCGGCGCCCGATTGTTCGCGATGCGCTTGCCGATGATGATGCCGATGCAAAGCGCCGCCACCAGCAGCAGGCCGACCAGCAACGGCTCGGTCATCGTGTGACGCCTCGGGCCACAAGCCGTCGCAGCGCCGGCAGCAGCGCCGCATAATCGTCGATCAGCGCATCGGCGCCAAGCTCGGCGGCCGGCCGGTCGGAAAACCCGAAACTCACCGCCACCACCGGAATTCCGGCGGCGCGCGCCGTCGTCGTGTCGGTGATCGAATCACCGACGAAAATCGTCGTCGCCGGATGCCCGCCGGCTGCCGTTATCGTCGCCAGCAGATGCCCCGGATCGGGCTTGGGATTGGGCACGGAATCATACCCCAGATTGGCGGCAAAGCGCCCGTCCCAACCCAGCGCGCTGACCAGCGCCGCCGACAGCGCCACCGGCTTGTTGGTGCAGATCGCCACCACTGTGCCCGCCGCCGCCAGTTCGTCGAGCGCTGCCTCGATCCCCGGATAGGGCCGCGATCCAACCGCGATATTATCGGCATAAAACGCCAGGAACGGTGCCACCCCGGCTTCGATCAGCTCTGGCGTCATCGCACCCGTCGCCGCCAGCCCGCGTTCGAGCAGCTTGCGCGCGCCATGGCCGACCATGTGGCGCACATCGTCGGCGGGCACGCCGCGTCGCCCCAAATGCCCGAGCGCATGGTTCAGCGCCGCGCACAAATCGGGCGCGGTATCGACAAGCGTGCCATCGAGATCGAAGACAACAGTGGCGGGAAGCAAGGTCACCCCTGCCCCATGCGTCGGCAATGCTTCCCAACGCAAGGCCGTTATGGCATCGCCGCATCTGTGATCGATCCTGTTCCCGCTCCCCGTCCGCTTGCCGCCATCATCCTCGCCGCCGGCCAGGGGACGCGGATGAAATCGCTGCGCCACAAGGTTCTGCATCCCATCGCCGGCAGGCCGATGCTGCTGCACCTGCTCGACAGCCTGTCGGCGCTGTCGCCGCAGCACAAGATCGTCGTCGTCGGATCGGCGCGCGAACAGGTCGAAGCCGCCGTTGCGCCGTTCGGCGTCACCGTCGCCGTCCAGTCGCCGCAACTCGGCACCGGCCATGCCGTGCTCCAGGCGCAGGCCGCATTGGCCGGCTTCGATGGCGATATCCTCATCCTGTTCGGCGATGCGCCGCTGGTCACCGCCGCCACCATGCAGCGCTTGCAGGCGGCGCTGACCGGCGACATCGCTGCGGTGGTGCTCGGCTTTCGGCCACCCGATCCGGGCGCTTATGGGCGCGTCATCGCCCAGGACGGCGTCATCGAGAAGATGGTCGAATTCAAGGACGCCAACGAAAACGAACGTGGCCAGACGCTGTGCAATTCCGGGACGGTGGTGGTGCGCGCCGCCGATCTGTGGCCGCTACTGGCGCGGGTCGGCAACGCCAATGCCGTCGGCGAATATTATCTGCCCGACATCATCGGCCTGCTGATCGCCGATGGCCGCAGCGCGCGCGTCATCGAAACCGGCGCCGATGAAGTCGCCGGCGTCAATTCGCGCGCCGAACTCGCTGACCTTGAAGCGCGCTGGCAGGACGGCCGCCGCGCCGCAGCGATGGCCGATGGCGTGACGCTGATCGATCCCGGCAGCGTGTTTTTCGCGCACGACACGCAGCTCGCCCGCGACGTCACCATCGAACCGTTCGTGGTCTTTGGCCCCGGCGTCAGCATCGGCAGTGGCACGATTATCCGCGCCCACAGCCATGTCGAAGGCGCAGTCATCGGCGAAAATTGCGAAGTCGGCCCCTTCGCCCGTCTCCGCCCCGGCACCGTGCTCGGCGACGGCGCCAAGATCGGCAATTTCGTCGAAACCAAGCAAGCCATCTTCGGTGCCGGTGCAAAGGCCAACCATTTGTCCTACATTGGCGATGCCGATGTCGGCGCCCGCGCCAACATCGGCGCCGGCACCATCACCTGCAATTACGACGGATTCTTGAAATATCGCACCCGCATCGGCGAAGGCGCCTTCATCGGCTCCAATTCGGCGCTGGTCGCCCCGGTGACGATCGGCGCCGGTGCCATTATCGGCGCCGGAAGCACCATCACCGCCGATGTCGACGCCGATGCGCTGGCGCTGGTCCGGCCGGCACAAACGCAAATGCCGGGCTGGGCCAAGCGATTCCGCGCCGCGATGACGGCACGCAAGCAAAAGGTCTGAACACGCATGTGCGGCATCATCGGCATCCTGTCCTCCGATCCCGTCAGTGCGCGGTTGATCGAAGGGCTGCGCCGGCTCGAATATCGCGGCTATGATTCGTCGGGCATCGCCACCATCCACGACGGCGTGCTCGATCGCCGCCGCGCCTCGGGCAAGCTCGACAATCTCGTCGCCGTGCTCGCCGCCGACCCGCTACCGGGCTGCACGGGCATCGCGCACACCCGCTGGGCCACCCATGGCGGCCCCACCACCGACAACGCCCACCCGCACGCCACCGAAGATGTGGCGCTGGTCCACAACGGCATCATCGAGAATTTCAAAGCCCTGCGCGCCGAAGTCCTCGCCGCCGGTCGCGTCCTGACGTCCGACACCGACAGCGAAGTCGTCGCCCATCTCATCACCATGGCGCTACAGGGCGGCACCACCCCCGACGCCGCCGTGGCGCAGACCCTCAAACGCCTCCACGGTGCCTTCAGCTTCGCCATATTGTTCCGCGCCCACCCCGATGTGATGTACGGCGCCCGCCGTGGTTCGCCGCTGGTTGTCGGTTATGGCGACAACGAGATGTTCCTCGGCTCCGACGCGCTCGGCCTCGCCCCCTTCACCAACCGCATCGCCTATCTCGAAGAAGGCGACTGGGTCCGCCTCGGCCGCGACAGCCTCCAGATCTTCGACAACAACGACGCCCCCGTCACCCGCCCGGTGATCATCTCGTCGGCATCGGCGGCGGTGATCGAAAAGGGCAACTACCGCCACTATATGGAAAAGGAAATCCACGAACAGCCGATCGTCGTGGCGCAGACGCTCGGCGCCTATCTCGATCCGCTGGCCGAAACCGTCAGCCTGCCGGCGCTGCCCTTCGACCTTGCCGCCGTGAAGCGCATCCAGATCATCGCCTGCGGCACCAGCCTCTATGCCGGCCAAGTCGCAACCTACTGGCTCGAAAGCCTGGCGCGCATCCCGGTGCAGATTGAAAATGCCAGTGAATTCCGCTATCGCGACCCGGTCTATGAACCCGGCGGTCTGGCGCTGTTCATCTCGCAATCGGGGGAAACCGCAGACACGCTGGCGGCGCTACGCCATGCCAAGGCCGGCGGCCAGTTCATCGCCGCCGTCGTCAACGTCGCCTCGTCATCGATGGCGCGCGAGGCCGATCTCGTGCTGCCCACCCACGCCGGCCCCGAAATCGGCGTCGCCAGCACCAAGGCCTTCACCTGCCAGTTGGCGGTACTCGCGGCGTTCGCGATCGCGCTCGGCAAGGCCAAGGGCCATGTCGACGCCGCCACCGAGGCTTCGCTCGTCCACCACCTCACCGAAGTCCCGGCCGCGATGAACGCCGCCCTCAAAACCGAGGATACCATCCACGCCCTCGCGCAACCGCTCAGCAAGGCGCGCGACATCCTGTATATGGGGCGTGGCCCGGATTACCCGATGGCGCTCGAAGGCGCGCTAAAACTGAAGGAAATCAGCTATATACACGCCGAAGGCTATGCCGCCGGCGAATTGAAGCACGGCCCCATCGCACTGATCGACGAGAACGTCCCCGTCATCGTCATCGCGCCATCGAGCCCGCGGTTCGAAAAGACCGTATCGAACATGCAGGAAGTCATGGCCCGCGGCGGACTCGTATACCTTTTGTCGGATGCCGCTGGCCTCGCCGAACACGGCGCCTCCGCCACCGCCACCATTGAAATGCCGACCGTCGATCCGTTCATCAGCCCGCTGATCACCGCCATCCCGATCCAGTTGCTCGCTTATCACGTCGCCCTTGCCAAGGGCACCGACGTCGACCAGCCGCGCAACCTGGCCAAATCGGTGACGGTCGAATAGCACGGTAGCAGCGGCTGGTGTTACCGACGCCGGACAATGGCCGAATGCGGCGGGCCGGCAATATAATTGGTTGCGCCTGTGCGGTTACCCTGCGATGGCGGGATGCCAGCTTAGGACAAAATTTTCAGGCGTCAGATTACTGGCCGGATTGAAAAGGATCGCTCATGCTAAGCTTGCCCGAAGGTGCCCCCCCGACGCTGGGTGAAGCGTTCGCTCTCATCAACAAGACGACGCATCCGACGGTCGACGTCTTCAAGCTCATGGTGTTGGTCGAAGCCGCCGGGAAGCTGCTTTACGAGGATCTCGCGAGCCAGGTTTCAGACGAAGCCGTAAAGGCATTGCTTTTGCATAATGGTCGCGAGGAACTGGCGCATGCGCACAGGGTCAGTCGCGCGATCGGCAAATTGACGGGAACCGACTATCCAGTCCCCGAGCCCGCCGAGAACCCCTATGTTGCAGCGTTGACACCGGCGCGCAACGTCACCGTTGAGATGCTGACGGCGCTTGCCGAGGCCGAATTCAGCGGCGAATCGCTTTACGAAACCTGGGCGCAGAACGCGGCCAACGTCGATGTGGCGGTGCTTCTACGACAAAATGGTCGTGAAGAAGCCGAACATGGCGCCCGCTTGCAGCAGGCAGCGGAACTGCTGGCTGCTGCATAGCCGGGCACGACGGTCGCATCGGGCATAGGCGTGTCATAGCGTCCCGAGGCGGCTGTCGGCTGCGTTCACCCGTAGTGACAGGCCGATCGCCAGAGGCGTGACGCTGTATCCGTCGGCATTGCTGCTATCGGCGAGCAGCGGGTTTGGGATGAGTTTGCGATCAGGATCAGCAAGCCGACGCTGAGCCGCAAATTGCGCGCGATGGGCAACGCCAAGCGGGGTACGCGCCCCTCGGTGCCGAAGGACCAGCGCACCACATCGGCCTATATCTATGGCGCGATCTGCCCGGCCGAGGGCAAGGCTGCCGGGCTCGTGCTGCCGCCACATATCGGCCGCTCGTTGCAGCCACCAGCTCCGCTCGCGTCGTCGGGCGCGGCAAATGCCGATGGCACAATCAGACGAAGTGCGTTCAGATCGGCCAAGCGTTCGAGAATAATCAGTATTTGCCAGCCTTCATGCCCGTATCATTCGACATGCGCCAGCACCGCTGCGATCTTTTCAACCATCGTATCGATCTGCTCCTCCTCGAGGACAAGGGGCGGTGACAAAGCGATAATATCACCGGTCGCGCGAACCAGAAGTCCGGTATCGAACAGCCGGCGAAACGCCTCCGTCGCACGTGCGCCAGGAGCTCCCGGGCGCGGCGTCAACTCGATGCCGGCGACAATCCCGAAATTACGGATATCAATGACGTGGCGCGCACCGGCGAGATCATGCACGGCCGCCTCCCAGCGTCCTTCGAGCCGGCGCGCACGCTCGAACAGAGCTTCGTCACGATAAAGATCGAGCGCCGCCAGCGCCGCTGCGCATGCGAGCGGATGCGCGGAATATGTATAGCCATGGAACAGTTCGATGCCCGCTGCGTCAGCCATGGCGCCGGTGACGGTATCATAAATTCCGCGGCGACAGGCGACCGCCCCCATCGGCACGGCAGCGTTGGTTATTCCCTTGGCCAAGGTGATCATATCAGGCGTGACCCCGAAGCGCTCGGAGGCGGTAGCGGCACCGAGCCGGCCAAAGCCGGTAATGACCTCGTCGAATATGAGGAGAATGCCGTGCCGGTCACATATTGTACGCAACCGTTCAAGGTAGCCCTTTGGCGGAACAAGAACACCAGTCGAGCCAGCCATGGGTTCAAC